>CADBLM010000154.1 GCA_902795445.1 uncultured Bacteroidia bacterium | reverse complement strand
TCGGATGGAGGATTATGACCAGGCCGTCAAGGTGATGAAGGCCGTGGAAGAGGGGGCGAAGACCAGTCCCTGGCAGGGAGATTACCAGTACAATCTGGGCAATATGTCCGTGGCCAAGGAGGACTGGGGAGCAGCCGTCGAGGCGTATAAGAAGTCCCTGCTGGAGCATCCGGACGACCTGGACGCCAAGGAGAATTATCTCTATGCCAAGGCCAAGTACGACCGTCAGCAGCAACAGCAGCAGAATCAGGACCAGAACCAGAACCAGAACCAGGACAAAGACAAAAAAGACCAGAACAAAGATCAAAACAAAGATCAGGATCAGAACCAGGATCAGAATCAGAATCAGAATCAGAACAAAGATCAGAACCAGGACCAGAATAAAGACCAGAACCAGGGACAGAATCAGCCCCAGCCGCAGCAGGTGAGTCCGCAGGCAGCCCAGCAGATGCTTCAGGCCATCCAGGAAAAGGAAAAGCAGACCCAGGAGAAGGTGGAGAAGGAAAAGGCGGCGATGGCCGGCAAGAAAAAACGTGACAAGAACTGGTGACGGTCTCCGCGTATGATGGCAGGAATATGAAGAATTTCAAGCATATATTGTCCGTACTCGCGGCGTTGTGCGCTTTTGCCGCCGCCGCGACGGCGCAGCAGCTCAGCGTCGAAGCCCCCAATCTGGTGGAGGTGGGGGAGACCTTCAACGTGACTTTCGTCTATGACGGCAGCGACAATGTCTCCGCTTTCAACTGGAGCGGAGGAAACGATTTCCAGGTCGTCTGGGGCCCGCAGCAGGGGAGTTCCACCAGCATCAGCATTGTCAACGGAAAGCACACCAAGAGCGTGCGGCGCAGTTATACCTATGTGCTGCAGGTGAGCCGTCCGGGTGTCTTTGCGCTGCCGGCCGCCACTCTGACGGCCAAGGACAAGACCTATACGTCCCCGGAGCGCAGCATCGAGGTCGTCGCCTCTTCCCAGGGAACTTCCTCCCCGGGAGCTTCCTCCCGGCAGCAGGGCGCGGCTTCCGAACCGTCTGCACGCGAGCAGGCGTCCGACCGGAGCGGGGAGGGGGACCTGTTTCTCAGAATGACCCTCAGCAAGCGCAACGTGATGCTCGGAGAGCCGGTGCGCGCGACGCTTAAACTCTACCAGCGGGTCAACATTTCCGGTTTCGATGATGTCAAGCTGCCGTCCTTCAACGGATTCTGGAGTCAGGACGTCACCCCGCAGCGGGACATCCAGTTCGTCCGCGAAAATTACAAGGGCAGCATCTACAATGCCGCCGTCATCAAGGATTATGTCATCATTCCCCAGAAAGCGGGGGAATTGACCATCGAACCCGCCGAAATGGTCTGCCTGGTCTATCAGCGCGTTTCCCAGCATACCGGCAGCATCTTCGACGGCTTCTTCGATGATTATACGACCCTCCGCCGCCGGGTTGCCACGCCTTCCGTCAGCGTGACGGTCAAGGACCTGCCCAAGCCGGCTCCGAAAGGATTCTGCGGCGGTGTGGGGCATTTTGAAATCTCCGCTTCCCTGAGCCGGGACAGCCTCAAGACGCACGAGGCCGCTTCGCTTTTCGTGACGGTCAAGGGCAAAGGCAACCTCTCCCTCATCGAGGCGCCGAAAGTCCAGTTTCCGCCCGATTTCGAGGTGTATGACGTCAAGGTCACCGACAAACTCGACAAGGCCGGCGGCAGCATTTCCGGTTCCCGGACCTACGAATATCCCTTCATCCCCCGCAGCAGCGGTGACTTTACCATCCGGCCGGTGGAATATGCCTGGTACGACCTCGACGCCAAGTCTTACCGGACGGCGTCCACCTCCGCCCTTCCGCTTCCCGTCGCCCGGGGCGCGGAGGTCTCCGGAGGCGCTTCCGACCCGCAGATTATCATCCAGGGCATCAACAAGAAGGGGGTCAAGAATCTCGGTTCCGACATCCGTTTCATCCATACCAGAAACAAAGGCCTTCATTCCGAAGACCGTTTCCTGCTCGGCTCGGCGTTGTTCTACGGGCTGCTGCTGTTGCTTCTGCTGGCTTTCTTTGCCATCTGGGGAATGACCTCCCTGACGCGCAGCCGCAATGCCGATACGGCCGGCACCCGGACCCGCAAGGCCAGCCGGATGGCCCGCCGGCGGCTCAAGGCGGCGCAGGAGTATCTCGACCGCCGGATACCCTCGGCTTTCTATGAGGAATTGCACAAGGCGCTGGTGGGATATGTCTGCGACAAACTCAATATGCCCATCACCCTCTTTACCAAGGAACATATCCAGGAGTCCCTGACGGCCCGTTCGGTCGCGGCTTCCGATGCGGAGGCTTTCATCGCCCTGCTGGATGCCTGTGAGATGGCCCGCTACAGTCCGGAAGGCGGAGACGAAGCGATGCGGGCCCATTTCGAGCAGGCGGAAAACCTGATTTCAACGATTGACGCCCAGATGAGCAACAAGAAGATTTCCGGCCGGACGGCGACGCTTGCCGTACTGCTGCTGATGATGACGGCCCTTTCCGGCTATGCCGCCGATTATGTCGATTCCCTATGGAACAAGGCGACGGCGGACTATTCGGAGGGACGCTACGAGGAGGCGGCGCGTTCCTATGCCGCCATCGCGGGACTGGGACTCTCTTCAGCCGACTTGCAGTACAACTGGGGCAATGCCTGCTTCAAGAACAAGGATTACGGTTATGCCATCCTGCATTATGAAAAAGCCCTCAAGGCGGACCCCTCGCTGGCGGACGCCCGTTACAACCTGGAACTGGCGAACGGTTTTATCGTGGATGAAATCGAGGCCGTCCCTGAGTTTTTCCTGAAGACTGTCGCCCGCAAGCTGGGTTATGTCTTCAACAGCGATACCTGGGCCGCGATGTTCCTCTTGCTGCTGGCCCTGACGCTGGCGGGGCTGCTGCTTTTCCTGCTTTCCCACAGTATGGCCCTTCGCAAGACCGGTTTCTTCTGCGGCATCGTCACCCTGCTGATGGCTGCGGCCTCCCTGGCCTTCTCCCTTTCCCAGAAGGATGCCTATACCGCACAGGACAGCGCCATCGTTATCCGCAGCGTGACCGAGGTGCGCAGTTCTCCCACCGATGAGGGCACTTCCAGCCTCTTCATCCTGCACGAGGGGACCAAGGTCCGTCTGCTGGATTCCGTGGGGCCCTGGAAAAATATCGAACTCTCCGACGGACGCCAGGGCTGGCTCAAGGCCGACGATTTGGAAATCATCTGATTTTTGAGTATTTTTGAAGGTTTAATCAAAAAACCTTCGAAAATGAGAAAAATCGTTCTCCCTATTCTTCTTCTGCTGCCGCTTGCTTTGCTGGCAGGGACTGAACAGATGCCTGACTGGCAGGACCCTGGCATCGTCCAACGCAACCGGCTTCCGATGCGTTCCTCCTTTTTTACGGACGGGGACTATGTGAGTTTGAACGGCATCTGGGATTTCCGCTTTTTTGCCGAACGCAAGAATGTCACACGTGAAGGTTTTTCCTCACTTCCCGTCAAAGACGGCGGCGAGGGCTGGCGGCCGATGCAGGTGCCCGGCCTCTGGGAGTTCGCCGGCTATGTCGATCCCCTGTATGTCAACACGCCCTATCCCTGGCAGGGACATTTCGAGAACAACCCGCCCTATGTTCCCGACGAGCATAATTATGTCGGCCAGTACCGCCGCGTGTTCACCGTGGACAAGGCCTGGAAAGGGCAGGATATATTCCTTTGCATCGGTTCCGCCACTTCCAACGTGCGCGTGTTCGTCAACGGCGTCGAGGTCGGCTACAGCGAGGACAGCAAACTGGAAGCCCGTTTCGACCTGACGAAATATGTCAGGACCGGTGACAACCAGCTCGGCTTGGAAATCCAGCGCTGGTGCGACGGCACCTATCTGGAGTGCCAGGATTTCTGGCGCTTCGCCGGCCTTTCCCGCGATACTTATCTCTACGCCCGTCCGAAGGCCCGTATCGAGGATGTGAAATTTACCGCCTCCGCGGAAGGCCGCTTTGATCTCAAGGCTGAAGTGACTTCCGGCGTGAGCGCCATACGCCTCGAACTGACCTCCCCGGACGGCCGGTCCGTATTCGCGCAGTCGGTCGCCGCGACCGGCAAGGAAAAATCCGAAACCGGCTTCCGCGTCGTCCGTTTCGATACCCGTGTGGACGCCCCCTCCCTGTGGAGTGCGGAGACGCCGGTCCTGTATGACCTGAAGGTGTCCGCCGTGAGCAAAGGCCGGATCACCGAGACTGCCGCGTTCAAGGTCGGTTTCCGTACGGTCCGTATTCAAGGTGTCCAAATGCTGGTCAACGGCCGGCCGGTGCTCATCAAAGGCGCGAACCGCCACGAGATGAATCCCTATAAGGGCTATGTGGTCTCCGAACAGGATATGATTGAGGATATCCGCATCATGAAGCAACTCAACATCAATGCGGTGCGTACCTGCCATTATCCCGACGACCCCCGCTGGTACGACCTCTGCGACCGCTACGGCCTGTATGTCCTGGACGAGGCCAATGTCGAGAGCCACGGAATGGGCTACGGCCCTGAGACGCTCGCCAAGCGGCCTGATTTCGAGCTGGCGCACGTGGACCGCGCCCGCCGGATGGTACAACGGGATTTTAACCATCCCTGCATCATCGTCTGGAGCCTGGGCAACGAGGCGGGCGAGGGCCCCAATTTCGAGGCGTCGGCCGCGTGGATTCGCGCCAACGACCCCACCCGTCCCGTTCATTATGAACGGATGCGCGAGACACCGGTCTCCGATTTCAACTGCCCGATGTATTATGATTATCAGCAGTGCATAGATTATCTGGAGAAAGGCTGGACGGGCCGTGACGCGAAATATGCCAAGGCGGCCGGCTGGGACGGCAGACCGGGGCAAGACAAGCCCCTCATCCAGTGCGAGTACGCCCACGCGATGGGCAATTCGATGGGCGGTTTCAAGGAGTATTGGGACCTCATCCGCAAGTACCCCGGCTACCAGGGCGGATACATCTGGGACTTCGTGGACCAGGCGCTTATCTGGCCGGCCGATGCGAAAAAAGGCGGTAGTGACCGTATCTTCGCCTATGGCGGGGATTTCAACGACTACGACCCTTCCAACGACGACTTCAACTGCAACGGCATCATCGCCGCCGACCGTTCGCTTCATCCCCACGCCTATGAGGTGCGTTATCAGCTGCGCAACATCCTGACCAGCGCTTCGGCGGAGGATGTCTTTGCTGGCCGGGTGCAGGTGTATAACGAGAATTTCTTCACCGACCTTTCGAACTTCCGTCTGAACTGGATGCTTCAGTGCGAGGGGGAGAATGTCCTTTCCGGCTCCGTGGAGCGTCTTTCCGTAGCGCCTCAGCAGACCGTGACGGTCTCCCTTCCCGGCCTGGACCGTGCCGCGGTGGAAAAAGCCTGCGGCCCGCTCGGGGAAAAGGATGTCTTCCTCTATGTGGAGTATGCCCTCAAGTCCAGGGACGGCCTGCTTGATGCCGGCTGGGTGTCGGCCTACGACCAGATTCCTGTCGTGAAGGCGGAACCCCGTGCCTTTGTCGCCTGCGGCAAGGCTCCCCGTGTGAGCGAGGACGGACCGGTCCTGACTCTCTCCGGCGTGAAAACGGCTGCGGGAATGGCTCGGACCGACTGGAGCCTGGCCATCGACAAGCGCTGCGGCTTCGTCACGAGCTATCGTCTCGGCGGCAAGGAACTGCTGGCTTCTGCCATCACCCCTTGCTTCAACCGCGCTTTCACCTCCAATGACCTGGGCTCCATCCATCACGCAGAGCATCAGGGGAATCAGATAGTCTCCGGACTGGATGTCTGGGTTTCTCCTGTCTATGAGGTGGATGCCGTCGAATCTTCCGTCAGCGGCGGGAACGCCTGTGTGAGCGTCCGCTTCAAACCCTTCCTCGACGGAGCGGCCGGCCTGGCGCTGGACTACTCCGTGGATGCCGAAGGCAATCTCTGCATCACGCAGACGATGACCGATGCCGGCGGCCTCGACAAGGCTCCGCTGATGGGACGTTTCGGAATGGAATTCTCGATGCCCGGCAATTATTCGACCGTGGATTTCTATGGCTGCGGCCCCTTCGAGACCTATTATGACCGCCGTTCTGCCGCAACAGTCGGACGGTATATCCAGAAAGTCGAAGAACAGTACCACTATGGCTACGTGGTGCCTCAGGAAAGCGGCACCCACGTGGGGCTCAGATGGTTCAAGACCCTCGACGGCAATGGCAGCGGCTTGTGCATCGCCCGTACCGATGGCGCGGAATTTTCCGCATCCGCCCTGCCTTTCAGCCGGCTGGAACTCAATCCGGCCCGCTTCGGCATCAAACATTCTCTCCAGTTGAAAAACCTTGCCTGCGAGAATCGCCGCAGCGAGGGCCGGACCTGGGTCAATTTCGATCTCGTCCAGATGGGACTCGGCTGCGTAACTTCCTGGAGATCCCTTCCCCGGGAAGAGTATCTGATCCGTCCGCAGGCGCGTACGGTCAGTTTTGTCATCCGTCCGGTTGTCAATATTGAATAAGTATATGAAAAAAATCTTTCCGTTGCTTTGCCTGCTGGGCCTGTTTCTGGCCTGTAAGGAAACGAAGGCTCCTGAGGAGAAGGCCGTTCCCGTGACGGTGATGGAGGTCCAGGACGTGCAGAGTTTCTATACCCGCAACTATCTGGGAACCGTCGTGGCCAAGCATCACCGGACGCTGCATACCGTGTATGCCGGTACGGTCGTGGAACTCAAGGTGCGTGTCGGCGACCGGGTTGCGAAAAACCAGTTGCTGGCCCGTGTGGACGCTCCTACCGTCAACAGTATGAAAAAGACCAGCGATGCGACCCTGGCCCAGGCACGGGACGGTTACGAGCGGGCCCGCAAAGTCTATGAAGCCGGGGGGCTTTCCGAAATCAAATGGATGGATGTACAGACCAAGTTGACGCAGGCGGAATCCGCGGCGGCGATGGCGGACGATATGCAGGAGAACTGCCGGATCAAGGCTCCCTGGGATGCGACCGTCAGCGAGGTTTTTGTGACGCTCGGCGACGAATTGTCCCCGATGGCGCGGATGGTATCCCTGATTGATGAAAATCATCTCGAAGTGATCATCGGCATTCCCGAGAGCGAGTTTTCCAAAGTCCGGGAAGGGATGGCGGCCCGCGTCGTCATTCCGGCCCTCGATTATCTGGAACTCAAGGCGAAAATTGATGAAATCGAAGTACAGGCCAGCCCGGTCAGCCATTCCTATCTGGCCCGGCTGATCTGCGAGAATCAGCCGGAATCCCTCAAGGCAGGAATGGCCTGCAAGGTCAATCTGGAGACGGACAACTGCTCCCGCGTCATCGTCCCGGCTTCGGTCATCAAAGTGGACGACCGCGGACGTTATGTCTGGCTGGCCGATGAGAATGACCGTGTCGTCAAACGCCATATCACTTCGGGCGGATTCTCAGGTACGGGCGTCGTCATTGCAGGCGGAGTTGATGTCGGCGAGCGCATTATCGTCGAAGGGGGCAGCAAGGTCAGCACAGGAATGAAGGTCTTTCCGACAACCGTTGATGCTTTATGAAAAAGCCCGGCAATCTGATTCAAGGCGTCATTGAGGGAGCCAGGGCGGTTTATCTGGTGGTAGGCGCGCTGATTCTGCTCGGCATTTTCGGCGTCCTGAAAATGAACAAGGCGGAATTTCCCTCCGTCCCCATCAAACAGGGGCTGGTGGCTGCCGTCTATCCCGGCGCTTCGGCCGAACGGGTGGAGAAGAATCTCGCCAAACCCCTGGAAGAAGTGCTGATGAGCTGTCCGGAGGTGGACCGCAGCAAACTCAAGACGGTTTCCCAGGACGGCATCTGTTATATTTATGTGACGCTCGACGTTCCTTCCGAAAAGATTCGTCAGACCTGGGCGGATATCCGGTTCAAGTTCCAGACCCGCAAGCTGACCCTTCCGCTCAACGTCCTGGCCATCGTTGTGATTGACGATTTCAGCAATGTCTCCTCCCTGCTCGTCTCGATGGGCTCGGAAGACAAGGGCTGGAGTGAAATGTCCGAGTATGCCCAGGACCTCAAGGAACGGCTGCTGGCCATTCCCGATGTGGGGAAGGTGCAGATCCTGGGGGAACAGAGCGAGGAAATCGCCGTGACCGCCGATATGGACCGTCTGGCCTCCTACGGCGTGAGCCCCCTGGCCGTCAACCTCACTTATACGGCGGACGGCATCCAGTTGCCCAGCGGCAGTTTCGCCGGCAAGTTCGCGGATTCGCGCATCTATATCGAGGCTCCGCTGACCTCGGAGGAGGAAGTTTCCCGGAAAATCGTGATGAACGACCAGGCCGGCGGCATCATCCGTCTGGAGGATATCGCGACCATCGAGCGGCGCATCAAGGAAAAATCCACCGCCATCCAGTTCAACGGAGAAAACACGTTGCTGGTTTCCATCTCGATGCGGGACCATCGGGACATTGTGGCCTTCGGCTCCAAAGTTGACAAGGTCCTCAGGGAATTTGAGCAGGAACTGCCGGAGAGCGTCCATCTGGCCCGGATCACGGACCAGCCCAAGGTGGTACGGACCTCCGTTCTCAATTTCCTGCGTGACCTGCTGATTTCCATCCTGGTCGTCATCGGCGTGATGCTCCTGCTCTTTCCCTTCACCAGCGCCGCGGTCGCCTCATCGGGCGTTCCGGTCTGTACGGCGGTCGCCCTCGCGGTGCTGTACCTCTTGGGAATGCCGCTGAATACCGTCACCCTTGCCGGACTGATTGTCGTGCTGGGAATGATTGTGGACGACTCCATCGTCACCATCGACGGCTATATGGCCAAGCTCTCGACGGGAATGGGCCGCGTGGAAGCAGCTGTCGCCAGTGCGAAGGAGCTCCTTATGCCGATGCTGATGGCAACCCTTTCCATCAGCCTGATGTCCTTTCCGATGCTGTTCTTCGTCAAAGGGCATCTGCACGATGTCTTTTTCGGCTTTCCCTGGGTGATGGCCATCTCGCTGATGATATCCCTGGCCTATGCCGTCATCGTGATACCTTCCCTGGAAGTCCGCTTCATCGGTCCCGTCAACCGGGACGAGGCGCCTTCCGCCTTCGCCAAGGTCCAGGCCGCCTTCTTCAATGCGCTGCAACAGGTTTATGACAAGGCCGAGCGCGTCTGCTTCCGGCATCCTCATCTGACCTTGTCCTCCGGTGTCGCGCTGGTCGCGGCCGGTGTCGCCATTTTCTTCCTGCTCAACATCCAGCTCCTGCCGAAGGCCTCCCGTGACCTCTTTGTCATCGAAATGAACCTGGAGGAGGGATGCCGGCTGGAAGATACCCAGGCGAATGTCGATTCGCTGACCCGGATGATTCTGAAAGACCCCCGCGTAAAGAACGTGACGGCTTTCGTCGGCTCCAGCGCCCCGCGTTTCCACGAAACCTACGCCCCGTCCCTTCCTGCGCCCAATTTCGCCCAGCTGATTGTCAATACGCTCGACGAGGGTGCGACCAGGCAGCTTGTGCGCGAGTACGAGGAAAAATACGAATACTTCTTTCCCAACGCCCTTCTCCGCATCAAGGAGATGGATTATCAGGGCGTCCCGGCTCCGTTGGAGATGCGGGTGGAAGGGAAGGACAGGGACGCCATGGTGCCGGTGGCTGATTCCATCGCCGCCTTTATGCGCCGGCAGACCGATTTGCTCAAGTGGGTGCATACGGATTACGCCCTTGTTCCGGCCGTCAATATCACCCTCGACAAGGACGAGGCTTCCCGTCTGGGCATCAGTCCTGCGATGGTCGGCGTATCGCTGAGCCAGGAATTCTCTTCCACCAACCTCATCGGTGCCTCGGTCGGTTCGATACCGGTCACGCTGTACAGTGTTGAGAAGGAGGATACCAGTACCTATGACCGGATTCGCAACAAATATCTCCGGGCCAGCGTGCCCGGACTCCGGGTGCCCCTGCGTCAAGTCGCTGATGTCCAGCCGGGCTGGGTGCCTCAGCAACTGGTCCGCAGCGGCGGACACGACAGCAGCATTTCGGTCAGTGCCGACATCAAGTCCGGTTTCTCGCACCCGGTGGCGCTCCGGCGGGTCAAGTCCTATGTGGAAACGCTGGATATTCCCGACGGAGTCCGGGTCGTCTCCGGGGGACTGACGGAAATGAACAAGACACTGGTTCCCGCGATGGCTGCGTCCTTTGTCGGCGCCCTTCTGGTGATGTTCGTCTTCCTGCTGATCAACTTCAAGAAAATCAATATTCCCGTCCTGACGATGAGCCTCTCGTCGCTCTGTCTCTTCGGATGTTTCCTCGGCCTGTATATCTTCGGGCTCGATTTCAGTATGACCGTGCTCCTGGGCTTGATTTCCCTCATCGGCATCATCGTCCGCAACGGTATCATTATGTTCGAGTATGCGGAGGAACTTCATTTCAAGGAAGGATATTCCTACAAGGATGCCGCGATGCTGGCAGGTTCCCGCCGGATGCGTCCGATTTTCCTGACCTCCTGTACGACCGGGCTTGGCGTGCTGCCGATGATTGTCAGCGCCGACGCGCTCTGGATGCCGATGGGTGTCGTGATTCTCTTCGGCGTGGCCGTGACCCTGCCCTTCACGGTGCTCATTATGCCGGTGTCCTATTGGCGGCTGTTTGCTAAAAAAGATGGTAGTGATGAAGCATAGTATATTGTCCCTGTGTCTGCTCCTGCTCCTGCCGGGCCTTGTGACCGCCCAGGACCCCTGGCATTTGAGCCTGGATGACTGCAAGCAGATTGCCTTGCAGAACAACAATGAGATGCGTAAGGCGCAGCTGGACATCAAGGCGGCCAAGGCCTTGCAAGGGGAAGTGGCGGCCAGTTTCTTCCCCAGCGCATCCCTGAACGGCTTTGCTTTCCACGCATTCAATCCCCTGATCCGGGTCAAGGCGACCGATGTGATCGGCAACAATGACCTGGGCAATGCCATACAGAGCCTCTGGCAGAGCCTGGCCGATGCCAACGGTGGAACGGCATCCCTGAATTTCCTGCAGTTTTTCCAGCATTACGGCATCACGGCCGTCCAGCCGGTCTTTGCCGGCGGACGGATTGTCAACGGGTTCCGCTATTCCAAACTGGCCCTGGAAGCTGCCAGCCTCAAGGCTGAAATGGCCGGCAGGGACGTTGTCGAGGAGGTGGAAAAGAATTACTACGCTGTCCTCTCGCTCATCGAGAAGGAAAAGTATCTGAATTCCCTGCAGGAACTGCTGGACAGCCTGGAGCGCGTCGCCGATGTCGCCCTGCAGCAGGGAGTTATCGTCCGTTCCGACAAGATGATGCTCGAAAACAAGAAACTGGAGTTGCAGAACGGCCGGGTCAAGCTCCGCTCCGGAATGCGCCTGATGAAGATGAACCTGCTGGGCAGCATCGGATGCAAGTACCGCGTGATGGACCTCGACAACTATGTGTTCACCGGCCCCGGGGCGGAAAACATTCCTTCTCCCGAGGAGGTCTATGTCGATGAGAACGAAGTCGTGGCCACCCTGACCGAGACGCGTCTGCTGGATTTGCAGGTGCAGGCGAAGAAATTTGAGAAAAAACTCACCCTCGGCAGTACGCTGCCGCAAATCGGCATCGGCGTCAATTACGGTTACACCCGTATCTTTACGACCAACAACGGCCGCTGGAACGGAATGGTCTTCGCCGCCTTCACGGTTCCGCTGACGGACTGGGCGAAAAATTCCTACAAACTTCAGCGTCAGCAGACGGAAATCGACAAGGCGGAGTATGACCGGGACCATCTCGGAGAGATGCTGGTTCTCCAGCAGCGCAAGTTCTTCCTCGAACTCACCAGCGCCTGGGACGCCCTTGCCCTGGCCCGGAAACAGAAAGAATACGGCGCCTACCAATACGAGCAGGCACGTGTACAATACGAAGCCGGCTATACGACGACCACGGAACTCTTGCAGGCCTACAGTTATCTGGCCGAACGGGTCGATGCCGAGGCCGATGCCTTGAGCGATTATCTGACGGCCTTGCAGGTGTACCGGGGCCGGCTTCCCCAAAAGGAGATGAATTGATATGATGACAGAAAAATTTTTCCGCGTCGCGGGGCACGCATTCAGCGTACGTTGCCCGGACTGGGTACTTTCTTCCTATGTGCCTTTCGAAACGGCTCCTGAAGAAGGCCTCTTTCATCTGGACGTACAGCCCGAAGACGATATCAGCGCCCTGACGGCGGCCTATGAGCCGATTATGCGCTGCAATGAGGAGCCTCCCTATCTCTGGCTCTATGCCAATCGCAACGACCCCTCTTGGGATGAAGTCCTCTTCGGCTTTTCGTTGAACGGAGAGGAGAATATGTCCCTCCTGCTGATACCCTCCGACATCGCCTCCGGCCGCTGCATCCTGAAAGTCCGGCGGCGCGTGGCGCGTGCGGAAGCGGAGTGCTGCATCAACAATGCCCTGATGCTGTTGTTTACGCTTTATACAACGCCCCTTGCCACCCTGATGATTCATTCCTCCGTTACGGTCTTTGACGGGCGGGGCTATGCCTTCCTCGGCAAGAGCGGAACCGGCAAGAGTACGCACAGTTCCCTGTGGCTCAAATATATCCCCGGGACCTGGCTGCTCAATGACGACAATCCGGTCGTACGCCTGCTGGATGACGGCAGCGTGTGGATTTACGGCTCGCCCTGGAGCGGAAAGACTCCCTGCTATAAGAACGAGCAGGTCCCGCTGGGCGGCATCGTCCGCCTGGCCCAGGCGCCCTATAACGAAATCACCCGTCTTGAGGGGCTCGATGCCTATGCGGCCTTCCTGCCTTCCTGTTCCAGCCTCAAGTGGAAGCGCCCGTTGGAAGACGTGCTGTGCAAGACCGTCGAGTCTGTCATCGGCAAAGTGGGGGTCTGGCACTTGGACTGCCTGCCCGATGAGGCGGCGGCCCGCCTGTGCAACAGCCGTGTGAGTGCGTCGTCTTCCCTGTGAAAAAGTACCTTTCATATTTCTTCCGGACGACCGGCCCTTATCAGCCGGCCCTGCTCCTGTCCGTTTTGTGCGGCATCATCCTGGCGCTCTGCTCTTTCTGTTATGTCTATGTCTCGAAGGCTCTGGTCGATGTGGCGACCGGGCACGCGCTGGGGACCATCACGCACTGGGCGCTGGCCTTCGGAGGCATCATCCTTCTTCGGATAGCCACCCGTTCGCTGCGGACCTGGTTGCAGAGCAGCAGCCTTTACCGGATGAGGAATGCGATGCGGCAGCGTCTTTTCGATTCCCTGCTTCAAATGTCGGGCGCCGCCCGTGGCCGGATGCATTCGGGAGATATGGTCAACCGGATCGAAGGAGATGTGGATTCGGTGGCGGCGGCTTTCTGTATGACCCTGCCCAATCTTTTCGGCACCCTTCTTCAATTCGTCGTGGCCTTTGTATATCTGGTGTGGCTCAACGCCCGTCTGGCCTGGTCGCTGTTGCTTATCATCCCGCTCGGTGTCCTGGCAGCCCGCTATGTGATGCACCGGATGCGTGTGATGAGCAAGGATATCCGTGCGGTGGACAGCCACGTACAAGCCCATATCCAGGAG
>CADBLM010000153.1 GCA_902795445.1 uncultured Bacteroidia bacterium | reverse complement strand
TACGGATGGTCTTCTCGATTTCCTTGTTGGCCCCCTTGACGATTTCCTCAGCCTGCTTATGGGCGGCGTCCAGAATTTCCTTGCGGGTCTGCCGGATGTCCTGAAGCTCGCTGCGATAGCGGTCGGTAATGTTTTCGAGCACCTTGTCGGTCGAACGGATATGCTCCAGTTTCTCATCCAGGGCCCTGCGGCTGTGTTCGATTTTGCGCAGGTTGCGCTCCATATCGACGAAATTGTCCCCGGCCCGGCGCTCCGCATCCCGGACCAGTTCCTCCGGAAGCCCCATCTTGCGGGCCAGTTCGAAGGCGTAGGAATTGCCGGGAAGTCCTGTCTCCAGTTTGAACTGCGGAGCCATCCGCTGCACGTCGAAAGCCATCGCACCGTTGACGACCCCGCTGCCGGGATTGGACGCATAGAGCTTGAGATTGGTATAATGGGTGGTCATCACGCCGAAGACGCCGGCCTGGTCCAGCCGGAAGAGCAGGGCCTCGGCGATGGCTCCGCCGGCGGCCGGCTCCGTACCGCTGCCCAGTTCGTCGATAAGCACGAGGGTATCGGCATCGGCGTAAGAGACCATCGCCTTCATTTCCGACAGGAAGGAACTATAGGTGCTCAGGTCGTTGTCCAGGGACTGGTCGTCGCCGATGGAAACCATTATCCGGTTGAAAATCCGGAGTTCGGAAGTTTCGGAAGTTGGGATGAGCATCCCCCATTGGAACATATATTGAAGCAGGCCGACCGTCTTCAGGCAGACGGACTTGCCGCCGGCATTGGGGCCGGAAATCAGCAGGATATGCTTCCGGGGGGTGAGACCGATGGTCAGCGGAACGATTTCGCGCCCGTCCCGGGAAAGGGCCTCTTCCAGCAGAGGATGGCGGGCCTTGCGCAACTGGAGCTCTCCCTCCCGGGAAATCACGGGCATTCCGGCCCGGCAGTCGAGGGCATAACGGGCCTTGCCCATCAGGAAGTCGATTTCACCCAGATAGCGGGCCGCGCCGAGGAGGGAAGACATTTCCGGACGGATGCTTTCCGTAAAAGCCAGGAGGATGCGCAGGATCTCGCGCTTCTCATCGAAACGAAGCTGATGAATCTCATTGTCGAGCTGAATCAGTTCGGCCGGCTCGATGAAAGCGGTCTTGCCGGACGCGGACTCGTCGTAGATGAATCCGTCGAGTTTCTTCTTGTCCGCCGCATTGACGGGAATCAGCATCTTGCCGTCCCGGACCGTCACGCCGGCATCGTCGGTGACGATGCCTTCCGCCTGAGCCCTTCGCAGGACGGCAGCCGCCATTTTGGACATCGCGCCCTCCTTGTCCCGCAGCTGGCGGCGAATCTCAAACAAGGCATCGGAAGCGGTGTCTTTCACCTGTCCGTAACGGTCGATGATGGCGTCTATCCGTTCCAGCACGGCGGGGAAACGGCCTACGTGCGCGGACATCCGCTGGAGGGAGGGATAGACCCCGTCCTTGACGCCGTCGAAAAAGGCGGTGATCTTGCCCAGGGTCTGCAACATCGTGCGCAATTTGCGCAGAGATATCAAATCAATGGCCGCATCGGAACGTTCCAGCGGGACGAGAAAGTCCAGACAGTCGATGAAGCCGCTCTGCGGAAATCCCTCTTCGAACATACAGATCATCCGCATTTCGTCGGTCAGGCGCAGCCGCGACAGGATGGTCCGCTCCTGCGTGGAAAATTCTTCGGAGGCCGCCCGGTCCCGCGCATATTGCGTGGAGCAATGGGCCGCCACCGCTTCCCGCACCCGGTCAAAACCCAGCTTGGCTTCGAGCTTTCTGTCAATTTTCTCCATTGTACGAGCGATCAAGCGTCAGGCGAAGTTCATTGATGTTCTGGATGGGGGTCAGGCGGCCGTCGGAGGCGACGGAGATTTCACCGGTTTCCTCGGACACGACGACCACGACGGCATCGGCCACTTCAGACATACCGATGGCCGCCTTGTGGCGCATACCGTATTGCGGGGGAATGTCTTCCTGCTGCGTCATCGGGAGGGTGCAGCGGACCGCCAGAATCCGGTCGCCGACAATCAGCACCGCCCCGTCGTGCAGGGGCGAATTCTTGAAGAAGATATTGCGCAGCAGGCGGCGGTGCACCTTGGCGTCGATGATGTCGCCGGTCTGGGCAATATCTTCCAGCGGCTCATTGACGGCGATCACCATCAGGGCGCCCACTTTCTCGGAGGACATCACGCGGGAAGCCTCGCAAATCTCCTGTATCACCTCGCCGTTGGCCTTGCGTTCCTTGCGGCTGAACTTGCCGAGGAATGCGCCCTTCGGCACATTGCGGTACTGCCGGCCGAAATTGATGAGAAAACGGCGCACCTCCGGCTGGAAAATCACCACGAGGGCGAGCAGTCCCAGATTGAGCACCATATCCATCAGGGTCGTCATCATTTTCATCCCGAGGGACGAAGCCAGGACCCGGAGGACATAGAACGACACGACGACAAAGAAGATATTGATGGCGGAAGACCCGCGCATCCACTTGAAAGCCACAAATATCAGCAGGGCAACGATGACGATGTCCAGGATATCCACAAAACTGATGGCCATAAAATCGAACATACGCGAAAAACATAACGGAAAGCTTTGCTTTCCATTCTTCAAAGGTAAGAAAAATATCGCGAATTCCGGCTATGTATGCCGGGAAAAATAGACGGTCCGCTCAAGGTTTGAGCCCGAGTTCCCGGATGACGCGGTCCAGGTGCCCATAGACGTCGAGGGTCCAGAGGACATAGCGGATATCGACGCAGATGCATTTGTTGTACTCCGGCGTATAGTCCACATCGCTCGCCAGGGACTCCGCATTGCCGTCAAAGGCCAGCCCGACCAGTTCTCCCCGGGCATTGAGCACGGGCGAGCCGGAATTGCCTCCGGTAATGTCGTTGTCCGTCAGGAAATCGACCTTCATCCCTCCCTTTTCCGACCAGCCGTTCCATTTCCTGGAGCAGACCGCCTTTTTGAGGGCCTTGCGGACATCTTTGCGAAGGGCGAAGTCATAATCTTTCGGATTGTCCTTCCGGAGAATCTGGTCCGGAGTCGTGTACCAGGGCTTGTCGATATCCCCGGCCGACGGGGCCAGAGGACCCGTCGTACCGTAACTCAGGCGCATCGTGGAGTTGGCATCGGGATACTGGACCACGCCCTCGTCCGCATACATCCGGTAGAGCAGCTGCCGGTATGTGCGGTCCAGGCTGTTGAGCCTCGTAGCCGCCTCCTGACAGTGCATCTGCGAAATTTTGACATCCGTAAAGAAACGCAGGAGCGCATCCTGCGGCAGGGTACGGATGAGTTCCGCGCGGGCAAGGCTGTCGGCACGGCGCTGCAGGGAGTCCGCACCGGCCGCGGGACGGGCAGCCAGCCGGCCGTCGGTCAGCGGACTGCCGCTCCAGAGCGCCTCCGCCATCGCGGCATAATCGTCTCCGTAGCGGTCTTTGAGCTTCTTATGAAAGGGTCCCATCCAAGCCGTATCCATCTTCTCATACCAGGTCCGCAGGGCCAGGTCGAAGAGTTTCCGTTCGGTCGGCAAATCCACCAGGTCCCATTCCTTGGCATCGCAACGACCTTTGGAGGAAGACAGGCGGGTGGCAAAGATGGAAACTTGCGTCGCCCGCACCATCGTCTCCTGGAAGAGGGCTATCCGGTATTTGGGAGCGGCCGCCGCACGGTAGCAGGAATCCATCGTCCGCAGCAGCTTGCCCCAGCGGGCATTGCGGACGGAATCCGCCTCAATCCAGGCCTGCAGGCGCTGTTCGGCGTGCGTTTTCTTCCCGATGACGCCGAAACGGTCCACGCAGGCCGTCTGCATCTCGTAGAGTTCCTGCACATTGCTGAGCATAAAGAATTTATCTGCATATTTCAGGCGGACGGAAGGGTCGGCGTTCATCGCTTCCTTCAGACATTTCATCCGCTCGCCGCGGACCTCGTTGACCAGGGGAAGCGTGGTTTCCTGCTGCAGACGCAGCTTGAAAGAGGAACTGTAGCGATCGGTGCGGCCGGGATAGCCGATGACCATCGTGAAATCCCCTTCCTTAAGTCCGGCCGTGGAGATTTTGAGCGGATTGCGGCAGCCCAAGGGGACGTTTTCCGGGGCATATTCCGCCGGCGAACCGTCGGGGGCCGCATAGATGCGGTAGAGCGCAAAGTCACATTTCTGCTGCGGCCACTGCCAATTGTCCACGTCTCCGCCGAAAGCGGCCATACAGACCGGCGGAGCGGCGACGATACGGACATCCTTATACTCTTGATACAGGCAGATGTAATACTTGCTTCCGCCCCACATCAAGGCCAGCTGGGCCGTCAGGCCGGTCTGCTGCCCGTAACGTTTTTCCAGGGTGTAGGCCAGTTTGCGGGAGCCCATCCGCCCTTTCCCGGCGACGCCCTGCTTCAAGAGTTCGCGGGCCTCGTCCGTCACATCGACGACCTTTTTGAGAAGTTGTACGCATTTTCCCTTGACCGGAATTTCATCTGCGGCCTTGTAGGCCCAGAAACCGTTTTCCAGCAGGTTGGCCTCGGGCGTGCTCAGCGCGTGCAGGTCCGCATAGGCACAGTGATGGTTGGTAATGACAAGTCCCTCCGGGGAAATGATGCTGCCCGTGCAGCCGAAATCCAGGGACACCACCGCGTCGGAAAGGGCGGCGCCTCCGGCATCGGCATTGTAGATTTCGCGGGCGGAAAGTTGCAGTCCCCGCTCCTGCATTTTCTTTTCCAGCGCGGCATCCAGGGCGTTGACCATAAACATTCCCTCATCCGCCCGCAGCGGGAGAGCGGGCAGGAGGACCGGCAACAGAACGGCTGCCAGCAAAGGACGGAAGGTTTTCATCGGATTATTCTTTCGAAACGGATTCCTCCGGAGCGGGGAAGACCTCTCCGGGGGTGTTGAATTTGAGGCGGGCCTTCTCCTGACGGACATCGTCCTTGGCATAGGTAATGGTCCAGGGATCCTCCTGGAGGAGTTCCCAGATGCGTTTTTCCGTCATCGGAGCGGCGAAACAAATCTGGAAGGCCGGCAGATAATTGCGGTTGAGCGTGAGCGCGAAGGAGATGACCCCTTCTTCCCGGGAAAGATGGTTGCTCAGAAAAGGCAGGGCCCGGCGGATGATGGGCTTCTGGTAATTGGTATCCGCCAGTTCGTAGATGAAACGGGGCTTATCGGCATAGACCAGCTTGCGTTTGAGCACGACGGTGTCCCCCTTTTCGCGCCCCTGCGCCAGGGAAGCGGGCAGCGAGGCGACCGGGAAACGCCCGTTGAAATCGGCGTAGAAGCCGTCAAACATCGCTTCGAGGAAGGCGGGAGTGGCGATGCTGCCGGTCTCCTCCTCCATCCGGACAAATTCCAGATTCATCGGGGTTTTCTTGACACCACCGCCGTGGACGGGCATATCCAGGCTCCTGCGGTTGACGATATCCTTGAACCACGCGGCGTCCAGCGGCTCATCGGGGTCTGCATAGACCCGCACCTTGACGGGGCAGTCGAATTCAGATTCCAGTCCGTACACGCGCTTGCCGCTGACACGCATCTGCAAGCCCAGGAAATTCAGGTCCAGTTTGTCGTGCATCTTCTCCACCCGGATGGTATAGACCTTGAGCGTCGGCAGGACGGCCGGGTCGGGGGACGAGACACGGAAATGGGAGGGCACGAAAATCGCGGTCTGAATCTTGTCCGCATCCGTCACCTTGGGGTCATAGTAGATTTCCACGCTGTGGGACTTGACATAGGTCTTGACCCGATGGACGCCGGGCACCTTTTCCATCCGCGCCTTGAAGGCCATCGAACTACCGAAGCACTTGACGGTCCGCAGGCCCTCGACTCGCATCTTCTCCAGCCTGCCGGAAGCGACCTGTTCCATTCCCCACTGCTCATCGATGGTCGGCAGTTCGTACACATTGCCCAGGCAGAAGGCTCCGACGGCAATGACGAGGGTCAGGAACGCAGGAAGCATAGCGGTCCGGGTGGTCTTTTGAGAGGAAACGCCGCCGGAAGGCTTGGAACAGCCGAAGGAGAGACAGGCCTGGGGACAGACGCCGGCGCATTCGCCGCACAAGGTGCAGTCCACGTCGTTCATCCGGGCACCGTAACGCAGGATGTCGATGGCGTAGGGACACTCTTTCTCGCATTTGCCGCAGCGGGTGCAGGCATTCTCGTCACGCACCAGGGTCAGGACCTGTCCGGCAGGCTTGCCGTGGAGAATCT
>CADBLM010000152.1 GCA_902795445.1 uncultured Bacteroidia bacterium | reverse complement strand
TGTGGACCAGAAACTCCTCAAGGAAAAACTGGATGAGACTGTCGAATCCTGCGTCAACTCCGTGGGAGTCAATGTCAATACGGCCAGTCCCTATCTGCTCTCTTATGTCTCCGGCGTGGGGCCGGCGCTGGCACGGAACATCGTGGCGTATCGCGTCGCCAACGGAGACCTGACCACCCGTGAGGATTTGCGGAAGGTGCCTCGTCTGGGCGACAAGGCCTTCCAGCAGTGCGCGGGTTTCCTGCGAATCAAAGGCGGAAAGAACCCCTTGGACGCCAGCGCCGTGCATCCCGAGGCCTACGGTGTCGTCGGGAAAATGGCGGCCGACCTCGGTGTGACGACGGGCGAATTGGTCGGGAACGAGGCCCTGTGCGCGAATATCAAGGCGGAGGACTATGTGGATGGGACCTTCGGTCTTCCGACCGTCAACGACATCCTCAAGGAACTCCGCAAACCCGGTCTGGACCCGAGGGAGGAGGCGTCGGAATTTTCCTTTGCCGACGATATCCGTGACATCGGGGACCTCAAGACGGGGATGGAGTTGCCCGGCATCGTCACCAATGTGACGGCCTTCGGGGCCTTTGTGGACATCGGCATACACGAGAACGGCCTCATCCACGCCTCCCAGATGGGCGTCAAGGGGCTGGCCGTCCCGTCCCAGGTGCTCAAACTCCATCAAAAGGTGAAAGTCACGGTACTCAGCGTCGATCTTGACCGCCGCCGCATCGGCTTGAGACTGGTCAGGTAAAGCCCCACCTCAATTGAGTTTATTTTATTTGTACAGAATAAAGATGCTCTGGCTCACCATTGACAGTATGGCGCAGTTGTTCTCTAAAGCACGATCTACAATCAACACCCACAAATGGCGATGGAAAAGAGAAGTTTTAGGACCGCACCGGGTGTTGCCAATAGAAGTCTGGCATTTCCCGGAAACCGACATTCGTCAGGATCTGCTACAGAAAGAAGAGAGCGACGCCGGACATCGTGACGGCCAGGCCGAGGATTTCCCGGGGCGTGATGCGGTGATGGTTGAAGAGCGCGTCCGGGAAGACAATCAGCACGGGAACGAGCGCCATCAGCGTTGAAGCGATGCCTGCGGGCGCATACTGCACGGCCATCAAGGACAGGGAGACGCCGAGCACGGGCCCGAAGAGGGTCAGCAGCATCGCATAACGCATTCCCCGGGGATTCCCGAAGGCCGCTTTCAGCTGCCCGAACTGTTTCTGGATGCCAAGCAGGAGCAGAAAACCGGCAGCCCCGACCAGCGCCCGGATTAAAGTGGCGGCAAAAGGTATCATCTCATTCCAGCGGGCGGCTGCATCGGCCGGAAGGGCCGCTTCATAATGCATCATGCCGATTTTGCTCAAAACCAGGCCGACGCCTTGTCCGACTGCCGCTCCGATACCCAGGAGGATGCCTTTGAGCGGAAGATTGAAGCGGATGTGCCGGTCGCTTCCGCGGCTCAGAATCGACAGGCTGATGCCGCATATCGTTACGCAGACCGCCAGAATGGAACGGAGGGAAAGGGACTCGCCCAGCAGCATCCAGGCCGTGACGGCGGACAAGGGGGGAGCCAGGGTCATCAGCAGTTGCCCATACCTAGGGCCGATGCTCAAATAACAATTGAACAGGCAGAAATCACCGAAGACATAGCCGACCAGGGCGGAAAGGCTGAGCCATAGCCAGGTTGCGGAGTCGGCATAGGCGGGATAGGGCTTTCCGCAGGCGGCTCCTACAATCAGACTCAGGAAAAGGGAAGCAAGCACCAAGCGGAGGACATTAGTCACCATCGAGCCGAGCAACCGGCTGGATTTGTCGGCAAACCACGCGGAAAACGTCCACAGGACGGCTACGATGAGCGATATGATTTCGCCCGAGTGCATTCCTCATTTTATCTTTGGCGGGACCGCGGACGGATTCTGCGCCAGCGGAGGGCGAGGACGCCCCAGAAGGCTTCGCCGAAGATGCTGCCGGACATCTTGGAGGTGCCTTCCTTGCGGTCCACGAAGATGATGGGGACTTCCTTGAGGGTGAAGCCCAGACGCAGGGCCGAATATTTCATCTCAATCTGGAAGCCGTAACCTTTCATCCGGACCCTGTCCAGGTCCATCGTCTCCAGCAGCTCCTGACGGTAGCAGATGAAGCCGGAAGTCGAGTCATACACCTTCACGCCCAGCACGGTGCGGACAAAGACGGAGGCGAAATAACTCAGCAGGACGCGTCCGATGGGCCAGTTGATGACGCTGATGCCGTTGCAGTAGCGGGAACCGACGGCGATGTCGGCCCCTTCTTCACGGCACGCGGCCAGCAGGCGGGCGAGGTCTTCCGGATTGTGCGAGAAATCCGCATCCATTTCAAAAATATAGTCATAACCGTGCTCGCAGCACCATTTGAAGCCGGTCAGGTAGGCCGTACCCAGTCCCAGTTTGCCGGGGCGTTCAATCAGATGCAGGCGCTGAGGAAACTCGTTTTGGAGCCCCTTGACGATGGCGGCCGTACCGTCGGGAGAACCGTCGTCGATAATCAGGATGCTGAAATCTTCATACAGGCCCAGGACTTTCCGGATGATTTTTTCCACGTTTTCCTTTTCGTTGTACGTGGGGATGATGACGATGTTGCGGCTCATTGTTTTAGTCCCATTAAATATTTGACTGCGGCTTCGATTTGCCTGTCTTCTCCACGGAGCAGGCTGGCGGGGTCGTTATAGACCGGAATGTCGGGCTCGACCTGCAGGTTCTCCAGCGGCCTTCCGTCTTTCAGCCCGATGGAAGTCACCTGGGGAATGCCGAACAGCAGGCTCTCGTCCACCTGATATTCCCACCAGACGGCCGTTCCCGTTCCGGCGACGGGCGCTCCGACGAGTTTGCCCAGTCCGAGGGCCTGGTAGATATAGGGGAACATCGAAGCATCGGAGTAGTTGGCCTCTCCGATCAGCACGCAGGAGGGTTTGGTCCATTTGTTATACGGGTCCTTGCCGATGTACTGGCCGCGCGGAGTAAAATGCATATATTCTTTGCCGCCGAGCAGAGTGGCGAGATCGTCGTGAAGCCAGCCGCCGCCGTTGAAACGGGTGTCCACCACGACGGCGTCGCAGGTCTTGTATTCGCCGAGCAGTTTGCTGTAAACCTGACGGAAACTGGCCGAGTTCATCTCGCGGACGTGCACATAGCCGATTTTCCCGCCGGAAAGCTTGCGGACCTCCTCTTCGTTGCGGCGTACCCATCTTTTGTAAAGCATTTCGCGCTCGCTGGCGGCCGCCGCAAGATACAGTTCTTCCGTCTTGCCGTTCTTTTTCCGTATTCCGAGGGTCAGCTTGCGCTTGCCCATCGCAGTAAAATGTTTGTACCATCCCTCGTCCCGGCGGATTTCCTTGCCGTTGACGGAGAGGATGACATCGCCTGCCTGTATCTCCGGGTCCATCATCTTGAGCGGAGAGCCGGGCAGCACTTCGGCGATTTTCAGACCGTCTCCCTTCCAGCCGTCGTCATAGATGACGCCCAGCATACCGAAATTGTATTTGGGGGTGGTGTAGTAGCGGCAACCGGTGTGGGAAGCATTGAGTTCCCCCAGCATTTCGGAGAGCATTTCGCTGAAATCGAAGTTGTTGCCGATGTGGGGGAGGAAGCGTCGGTAGTTGTCGTGACAGGCCTTCCAGTCCACGCCGGTGAAATCTTTGTCGTAGAACTTGTCCTCGACCTGTTTCCAGATGTGTTCGAAGATGTATTCCCTTTCCTTGACCGTGTCATACTCGTACCAGCCTTTGAAGGAAACGGATTTCTTGCTTCCGGAGGCGACGTCGATGCGGCTGACCTTTCCGCTGGAACTGAGCACGAAGAGGTATTTCTCATCCTTGCTGGGAACGAGCGCGCCGCTGGTCCCGCTTTGGGCTACCTTGAGGCTCCTGGTCTTCGTTTCGAGGACGTAGAGGTTGGTCTCCTTGCCGTCGTTCATCGTATAGTAGAGCTTCTTGCCGTCCTTGCTCAGATAGTGGTCTCCGATGCGGCCGGAGTAGGGGGTGAGACGGACAGTACGGTCCTCCAGATTTTCAAAATCGGGAACGAAACGGGCTTTCTCCGCCTTCAGGGAATCCTTTTCTTCCTTTTTCTCTGCTTTCTTATCGCCCTCTATCAGGAATTTTTCTTCTTTCTCAAATTCTTCGGGACGGATGAAATCTCCATAGGTGCGGGCGTCGAAGAACATCGCGTAGATGTCTTTTTCCGCGCCCCAACTGCCGTGGCTGCGGTATCCGGCCCGGTCCGAACGCCAGGTCATCACCTTGCCGCCCATGGCAAAACGGCCGTTGTCGTCGCTGTAACCGCTCCGGGTAAGGTCCCGGATTTCACCGCTTGCGACGTCGATGACGGCGACGTTTTCGTTGTTCCAGCCGCCGTCCACCTGCCAGGTCGTGAGGATATAGCGGCTGTCAGGACTCCAGGAAAATTCCAGGTCTCCGTCGATATAGGAGTAATTGATGCCCTTGTGCAGGGATTTCTCTTGTCCGCCATCCGTCTTCTTGATGACCAGTTCCGAACGGTCGCGCAGGAAGGCCAGCCATTTGCCGTCAGGCGACACCACAGGCTGGAAGCAGGTCTGGCCCGGCTCGGTCACCCGTTCTTCCTTGAATCCG
>CADBLM010000151.1 GCA_902795445.1 uncultured Bacteroidia bacterium | reverse complement strand
CTCACGGTGGGCGCGGCACTGCATGTTATCTCGGAGTTTAAGATGAAGACTTCCGTGATGAAACTCAATATCTTACCGAAGGAAAGCGTCGTATCTTATGGTTTGGATGCGAACTGCGATATGGACCGCGTCACTGTGCAGGACGGATATTTCGAGGCAGTGTTGAACGAAGGAACATACTATTATAAAATCGAAAACCCTTATTTTACGACCTATACGGGGATATACATACTTTCCCAGTATTCAAAGGAAGAGACTGTGTCCCTCCAACCGGCTTACGGGTATCTTCGTGTGACATCGGAACCTTCCGGCGCAGAGGTATTTCTGGATGGTTCCCTTCAATCAGCGGGAAAAACACCGTTTACCACCGGGATGCTGACTCAGGGGCCGCACAGCGTCCGCCTGTGGAAAGAAGACTATTATACACAGGAAGTTAACATTCAGGTCGCGCCTACCGCGCAGGTGCAAGATACCCCGCCCGTCTCGTTGAAGCCCCAGTTTGGAACGGTCACCTGCTGGTGCGAGGACCCGCAGGCGAAACTGATTGTCACCGACGGCGCCAATCAAGTCATCGCGGAGGGAAAAAGCGGAATGAAAGTGCAACTCAACAGCCGCGGCAGTTATAAATTGGAAGCCACACGGGAGGGATATGCATCGCAGTCCGTCGGTATTCAAGGCGGTAAATCCATCGAAGGGCAGAATCTTTCCATCTCCGTCGGTGCCCCCGTCCCTTTGTACGGTGGATTGCAAATTTCGTCCGAGCCCCGCCGGGCGGAGGTCTGGCTTGACGGGCAGAAAGTCGGGACGACAACCTACATCAGCCGTGTTTTGGTCGGCAATCACAAGGTGGAACTCAAACTGGACGGCTATCAGGCGGATGCCTTTACGGTGACGGTCCAGCGGGACCAGGAGACTGTCGTCTCCCGCAAACTGGAAAAGCCGTCGGCAATAGTCGTGGTTCCCGGCAGTTCTGGCGGAGGAAGTCTCGCATTGCAAGGTGGTCGTGGTTCGCAGACAGCCAACTGCTATGTCATTTCCAAAGCCGGGACCTATTCCTTCCCAAGCGTCAAGGGAAATTCCACCGTCACGGTGGGCAATGTTTCTCGTGCTGAAGTATTGTGGGAATCCTTCGGCACTTCGACAGCACCCTCGAAAGGGGATATTATCCAAAGCGTGTCCTATGCTGCCGGCAGCGGCTCATCCGCCGGGACCATCACCTTTTCCACGCCTTCTACCTTGAAGAACGGAAATGCAGTCATCGCCGCCAAAGATGTCTCCGGCAATATCCTCTGGTCCTGGCATATATGGGTGTGCAAGGGCTATGACCCCGCCGCCACGGCCCATACCTACTATAACAATGCCGGCGTGATGATGGACCGCAACCTCGGCGCCACCTCCGCCACGCCCGGCAGCGTCGGTGCCTTGGGGCTGATGTATCAATGGGGACGGAAAGACCCGTTTCTGGGAAGCAGCAGTATCTCGTCGAGCACCCAGGCGAATTCCACGCTTTCCTGGCCTTCGCCCGTCAGTTCCACCAGCAGCAACGGCACGGTTGCTTACGCCGTCGCTCATCCTACCACTTTCATCAAGGGAGTAAGCGATACTAACTTCGATTGGGTGTATTCCTCCAGAGACAACACGCTGTGGCAATCCGCCAAGACAATTTACGACCCCTGCCCTCCGGGCTGGCGAGTTCCCGATGGCGGATCAGATGGTGTCTGGTCCAAAGCGGCAAATACCAGCAGTTATTTCTCCTATACTTGGGACTCCACAAAAAAAGGAATGAACTTCAGCATCAAGTTTGGCAGCGCCGGTACGATTTGGTATCCTGCTGCGGGTTATCTGTACAGCGACGACGGCAGCCTCTCCAATGTCGGGAACGGCGGCGGCTACTGGTGGTCCTGTACGCCCTATGACTACGGCGCGTACTACCTCGACCTCAGCGGCAGTGGCAATGTCTACCCGTCGTACTACCTCAGCCGCGCGAGCGGCCTATCCGTTCGTTGTCTCCAAGAATAATGAAAATGAAGCGTTATAAGCGAGAGAGCGTAAGCGTTGCGGAAGCTCGGGTGGAAAGATTTTTCGAGAGCCGTTAGCTTCGCTTTCCTCCTTCGCGGTTCGGCAAATCGAATACATTCGTTTGCACTCACCTTGTCGTCGGTTTTTCGGGGCTCGAAAAACTTTTCCCCGAGCGCCTGGGCCTCTCGCGCTTCAAGACTTTCGCGCCCTGTTGGATGCGACAGGCGGCAGGCCCCCTTTGGGGCCAGGCCGCAAAGGCCGGCAGCCGGCGAAGCGCCGGTCCTCTGCGGCCTCCATCGTTCCGCTTTTTGAACTGCCCGGGTGTTCTGAATGGGGTAAGAGAGGCGTGGCCGTCCGCGGTCTCGTGAGCGTAAAT
>CADBLM010000150.1 GCA_902795445.1 uncultured Bacteroidia bacterium | reverse complement strand
GTGGTGCTGAGTGAGTGAGGTCGTCTCCGTTGGCGGCTACGATTATTCTTTCAGGCAAGCCAAGGGAATAACATGGACGCCATCAGGGCGGGTGTAGGAGTATTTTGGCGGTAACATTTGTGGCATTTTGGCGGTGACATTTGAACGGAAAATCCAGATTGCCGCCCGGGCTTATCGCTTGCTTACGCAGCAGGCCGGCTACCGTCCTTGCGACATGATATTTGACCTCAATGTCCTTTCCATCGGTACGGGCATCCCCGAGCACGCCCGTTTTGCCGTCGATTTCATCGAAGGTGTGCGCTGGGTCAAACACAACCTTCCCGGAGCGCTGACCAGCGGAGGCATTTCCAATCTGTCCTTCGCGTTCCGCGGCAACAATGCCGTCCGCGAGGCGATGCACAGCATTTTCTTGTACCATGCTATCAAGGCCGGTCTGGATATGGCCATTGTCAATCCGCAGATGCTCCAACTCTACGATGAGATTGATCCCCGCCTGCTCCGGGCCATCGAGGATGTGATTTTCGATCGCGATGAAGAGGCGACCGCCCGGCTGACCGAACTGGCAGGACAGTGGCAGCAAGAGGGGAGTACCGGAGGAAGTGCCGGTGCCCGGGCGGATGGCCAAGGGACTGGTGGTGGGGACGGTGGACTGGATGCCGGAAGAAAGGATGGTGCTGGTAGTCAGGCGGATGGCCAAGGGACTGGTGGTGCAGATCTTACGGCAGAGGAGCGGTTGCAGCAGGCCATCATCCGGGGCGGGAGCGCCACGCTGGCGGAAGATACCCTCGCGGAACTGGAGCGCCTGGGCAGTGCCGTTGCGGTCGTCGAAGGCCCTCTGATGCAGGCGATGGCCCGGGTGGGCGAGCGCTTTGCAGAAGGGAAAATGTTCCTGCCCCAAGTCGTCAAATCCGCCAAGATGATGCGGCAGGCCGTTCAGATTCTGGAACCCTATATGGGAACCCCTGCTGCCCCTCAAGCGCATCTTCCTTTCAATCTTCAGGCGTACTCCGCGACCGCCCGCACCTCCGTTTCCGGGAGCGGTGCCTCTGTTTCAGAGGGCGCTTCGGACGGAGCGATGCGCAAGCCTCGTTTTGTCATCGCGACCATCCGGGGCGATGTGCACGACATCGGCAAGAACATCACTTCCATCGTCCTGCAATGCGGCGGCTTTGAGGTCTATGACATGGGCGTGATGGTGCCAGCCGAGGATATTCTGGCCAAGGCCCGCGAAGTGAATGCCGACATTATCGGCGTGAGCGGACTCATTACCCCCTCGCTCTACCGCATGGAGGAACTTTGTCAGATGATGGCCCGCGAAGGCTTTACAACGCCGCTGTTTGTGGGCGGTGCCGCTGCCAGCGCCGTGCATACAGCCGTCAAACTGGCTCCGCTATATGCCGATGTGCATTATGGTGCCGATGCTTCCGTCACGGCCGTGATGGCTAAGAAATACCTGGCAGCCCCGGCGGTCTTCCGTGCGGAAGAAGCCGCTCTTCACGAGCGGCTGCGGGACCTGCATGCCCAGGGGGCACATCCGGCCCCGCCCGCCGTCTCCGTCCCCACCTCTCCCGCTGCCGACACTCCGGTCTCCACTTCTTCTGCGGCTCCCGATCCTGGCGCTTCACCTTCTCTGACGCAGATGGTCTTTGAGGATATTCCGTTGCTGGAACTGCCGTTGGAGCAACTTCGTCCTTTCTTGGACTGGCGCCTGTTCGATGCGGCTTACGGCATCAAAAGCAACGCAGGTCCCGAAGCTGCCGGACTTTCTGCACAAAGCCGCAAGGATGCCCGAAGGCTCCTCTCGGAAAAGCGTTTCTCCGTACGGCTCAACGCCCGCTTCTTCCCCTGTTTCACCCGGGATGAAAGCATCTGTGCCGCCGATGGCTCATTTTCCTTCCCCATGCTCCGTGATAGGCGGACCGATAAGTTCGACTCCGGCTCCCTGGCAGACTTTTTCCCGCCTGCCGCAAAAGGTCTCACCGCTCCGCTCGGTCTTTTCGCCATCTGCGTCAAGGATGCCGCTCCCGCCTGCCCGTCTCCGGATGCGATGCCCGGCGATTCCCTGTCTGAGGATTCCCTCTTGCTGCACGCCCTCAAGGCCATGCTCGCAGAGTCCGCATCCTCCTGGTTGCAGCACCGCCTGGAAAGCGTCGTCAACTCCTTGAGCGCCGACGCCCCCTCAAAGCCTTATCGGGTGATTTTGCCCGGCATCGGATATGCCTGCTGTCCCGACCACAGCCTCAAACGCGACATTCTCTCCCGTCTTGACCCGGACTTGGGCATCACCCTCAGCGAGTCCTGCGCGATGCTTCCTGTGGAGAGCATCTGCGGCCTGGCCATCGCCGCTCGCGGCGCCCGTTATCCGGATATCCGCAACATCGCCCCTGAGACCCTTTCCGCTTACGCCCGCAAACGCGGCTTCAGTCCCGAAGAGCAAGCCCTTTTCCTCGGACATCTGAAGTAGAGGCAGTTTGCCTCGTCTCCCGCCGGCAGGCTTTCAGAGCCGCTTCAGCCCTTTGAGGCTCTCTCCGGGAGCAACTTCCCGGATGCTGATGGCCATACCGCCGGATTCGACGATTTTCTGGCTGAGTGACGAGCGGGATGTGACCAGGCAGCGCGTAATCGTGTAGGCCTGGGGATTGGTGGCGCAGTGGGCGTCTTTGGCATCGGCATAGACCGTGGCGATGTATTTCTTGCCTTTTTCGAGGAAATCAAAATTCAGTTTGACCGTCCTGTCGCTTTGGCCGGAAATAGCCCCGACGAACCACTCGGAAGAGCCTTTTGCTTTGCGGGCGATGGTGAGGTAGTCACCCGGCTCGGCTTCCAGATACAGGCTCTTGTCCCAATCGACGGCCACATCCTTGATGAATTGGAAGGCATCGGGAAAGCGCCGGTAGTGCTCGATGATGTCGGCCGCCATCTGGAGCGGGGAGTACATCGTGACATAGAGGGCCAGTTGGTTGCAGAGGGTAAATTCAGGCCGTCCGTCATTGGCGGGATTGGTCTTGCTCAAATCCATCTCGAAAATACCCGGGGTGTAGTCCATCGGGCCGCCGATCAAGCGGGTGAAGGGCAGGATGCAGGTGTGATGGTGACGGATGCCTTTGGCGCCCTGGTGGTGGTATTCCGTGCCGCGGGCGGCCTCGTTGCCGATGAGATTGGGATAGGTGCGGCAAAGACCGGTCGGGCGGACCGCCTCGTGGGCGTTGACCATAATTTTGTGTTTGGCGGCCTGCTTGACAGCATATAGATAATGGTTGACGGCCCATTGGCTGTAATGATGCTGGCCCCGGGGCAGAATGTCGCCCACATAGCCGCTCTTGACCGCTGTGTAGCCATATTGATTCATCAAATTGTAAGCCGCTTCCATATGACGCTCGTAATTGCGGATGGCGGCTGATGTCTCGTGATGCATCATCAGACGGACGCCCTTGGAGTGGGCGTATTCGTTGAGGCCGGGAAGATCGAAGTCGGGATACGGGGTAACGAAATCAAACACCTCGTCTTTCCAGCAGCCGAACCAGTTTTCCCAGCCGATATTCCAGCCTTCCACCAGCACCTGGTCAAATCCGTGCTCGGCGGCAAAATCTATGTATTCACGCACATGCTCCGTGGTGGCTCCGTGGCGGCCGTGGGGTTTGAGCGTGGAATAGTCCGTCTCTCCAATGATGATGGAGGGATAATAGGAATAGGACCATTCGGACTTGCCGACAATCATCTCCCACCAGACCCCGATGTATTTCACGGGCCTGATCCAGGAAGTGTCTTCCAGGGCACAGGGCTCGTTGAGGTTGAGGGTGATGCGGGAGGCGAGGATATCGGCTCCGTTCTTGCCCACGATGACCGTCCGCCAGGGGGTGGACCTGGGCGTGAACATCACCGCTTTGTCGGCCGTCGCCTCAGGGGTAAGGACGCTCTTGAAGGTCAGTGAAGCGGCATCCCAGTCCAGGTTGATGCACGGATAGTCGATGAGGGCGGCCTCATGCAGGTTGATGTATAGTCCGTCATCCGTCTTCATCTGCAAAGCCGTCTGTACGGCGGAGGGAGAGAAAGTGGTCTGGGACACATTGGCATCTACGGCTGCGGCCGAAAGCGTGGCAATCTGCGAGAGGCGGGAGCAAGTGTAATTGTACTCCTGGGTGTCGTAGTCGGCGGGAATCCACCAGGCGGTATGGTCACCGGTCAAGGCAAATTCCGTGCGCTCTTCACGGATGGTGAAATGGGCCAGGGACTCCTGGAGGGGGAACTCATAGCGGAAGCCGATTCCGTCGTCGAAAGCGCGGAAACGGACATTCATCTTGCGTCCGGAATCCTTCTGTTCAAAACACACCAGCATCTCGTTGTAGTGGTTGCGGATTTGTGCCTCTTCGCCCCAGACCGGAGTCCAGGTCTCATCGAAAGCATCGTGCTCGACCGTGCTGACGACAAAGCCATCCAGCAGGGGGGCGCTGTTTCCCAGTTCAAAACCCAGACGGGAGGAACGGATGACATCCCGGCCTTCAAAACGCATACTGTAAACGGGAGCCCCGCTTGCATCCACGCCCGCTTCTACGCAGACCTTTGCTCCGGGGGAAAGCAAGGTCTCGGCCCTTGCGGGCAAAATCATCAAAATGCCCAGAATGAGGGCAGTCATGTTTTTTTTCATCATCATGTCTTTCTGCTATTCGTTCAAAGTCATCGTTACTTTCATCGTGTTGGTGTTGACGGTAATCGTATAACTGCCGGTCGTCACATTATAGAACATATATTCATTGTCGTTCATGTCGTAGATGGAGAAGAGAGTCCCCCAGTCGACAGCCGGATTCCTGTACCAGCCGCCGGCCTTGCCGGGTTCGAGGGAGAAACGGAACCAGTTTTGTTTCAGTGTGTACGGGCTTGTATTCGTATAGATGCCGGAACCGGCGGCCGTCTCGGTCAGCGGGAAATCCGTCGTTGTCCATTCGTTGTCTTTATATGTCCCGTCTGCATCCACGGCCCAGCCGACGAGATAAATTGTGCTGATGCCGTTGGGTTTGACAATCAGTTCCTTGTTGGCCATGTCGCAGGTGACGGTAAAGTTGCCTGTGTTTTCGACGGAGAAATTCAAATCCTCGTCCCCGGTGGGCTCCGTTTCACGCCAGGCCAGGTTGAACCAGTCCGTTCCGCTCGTCCCGCCCCGGTTCCAGATTTTACCCCAGGATCCGGCCTCCGTAAAGAATTTGAATGAGCCGGCTCTCAAGTCTCCCGTCCAGCAGTAATGGAGGAAACCTGCGTTGCGGTCAGCCGTCAGCTGGTAATCGCTGTCCGCCGTCACATCCCATCCTTTCTGCGTCGCATTGCCGAAGATGTACTGCGGAGTGGGGATTTCTGCGTTCAGTGCGATGCTGTAGGTCAGATTGTCCATATCCGTCGCATCGATCGTAATCGTGTATTCGCCGTCTTTGCTGACCGAAAACTGTGTGCTGCTGTCGCTTCCGCCCAAAGTCAGGCCGGCACTCGTGCCATCCTCTACGGTGCTCCCGTCGCTCGGAATCAGGCTGGGCCACCAGGCGTCGTTGTTGATCGTGAAGCGGAAATCCTGCCCCTTTTGCATCAATCCGGTCCAGGAATAAATGCGTCCGGCTTTATTCATTTTGAAGTCTTCCTGATCCCGGTTCCAGCCGCAGGC
>CADBLM010000149.1 GCA_902795445.1 uncultured Bacteroidia bacterium | reverse complement strand
TTGCGAATCCTACATCAAACTGTTGCAGATGATCAAGATTCAATATCCGGCGGCCAAGGTGGTCTGCATCATCGGCGACTGGTTCTCGGAAGGGATGGAAAAGGCCATCCTGGACTTCGCTCCCCATTTCGGCGCACGGGTCGTGGACATTCTGGCTGTCGGCGGCTTTGACAATCCGGCCATCGAGAAGCAGGACGGCGGCCTCGATCTGCCCAGCACAGGCTGTCATCCCACGGCGGCCGGTATGGCGTTCATCGCCCGCCAGATCTGGCTCAGCGTCGGCTCCTGGCTCCTCGGAGAAGAAGAATGAGCGGGAGATGATGATAAAAATAATGGTGGCCTTGCGGTCACCATTATTTTTATCGTTACGCTTGCCGGAAAGATACCGGCGGAGATGCGTGAATCCTACTGGAAGAATTCCTTGACCTTCTCCTCTTCGACGAGCTGCTCATTGAAGCAATAAGCACCGGTCTTGGGAGACTTGTCCATACGGATACATTTGACCATTTTCTTCGCGCCAGCCTTGGCGGAGAAGGTTGCAACTGCTTTCTTTGCCATTGTCTAGTCCTCCGGAATTATTTGATTTCACGATGAACGGTCACCTTGTGGAGATAAGGATTGTATTTCTTACGCTCCAGACGCTCGGTCGTATTCTTCTTGTTCTTGGTGGTGATGTAGCGGGAGATGCCGGGCACGCCGCTCTCGCGCTGTTCGGTGCATTCGAGGATGACCTGAACCCTATTGCCTTTCGCTTTCTTTGCCATAGTCGTACGAGTCTAAGAAATTACACAATCTTGACAAATCCCTTCTGCTGGGCGTCCTTGATGCAGGCGTCGAGACCATTCTTCTCAATGTTGCGCATACCCTTGCAGGAAACCTTCAGGGTAACGAAGCGCTGCTCGCTCTCGGACCAGAACTTCTTGTTCTTCAGATTGATCGCAAAAATGCGTTTGGTACGCCTCTTGGAGTGGGAAACGTTGTTTCCGACCATCCTCTTGCGTCCTGTTATTTGACAAACCTTTGCCATAATATCTTACTTTTTACTTGTTTCTTTTCAAGGGGCTGCAAATATCGCTAATTTTCTTCAAATATGCAAGTTTTTATCAGACAAACTTGAGAAATCTGCGCCACCTGATATTGTCGGGAAAACTCCTGTTCTTGTCGGTGGAGAGCCAGATGACACGGGGCTTGCCTACGATGTGGTCCTCGGGGACAAAGCCCCAATACCGGGAATCGAGCGAGTTGTGCCGGTTGTCTCCCATCATAAAGAAGTAGTCCTGCCCGAAGGTATAGGAATGAGCTTCGGCTCCGTCGATGTATATCTTTCCGTCAATTTCTTCCAGGGAATGATCTTCGTAGGCCGTGATGATGCGGCGGTAGAGCGGCAGGTTGTCGGCGGTCAGGCTGACCGTCGCCCCTTTGCTCGGGACCCAGAGGGGGCCCAGGCAGTCCCGCGTCCATCCGAGGGAAGGGGTGAAGGGGAAAATCTCCGCATCGCCCCCGCCTGCGCCGGGGAGTTCCAGCTCCGCCTTCGCTTCCACGACATTGGGCAGCGCCCGCAGTTTTTCGAGCATCGCCTGGCTGAGCGCCAGATGGCGGTAACCGGGCAGCGAAGCGTCAAAGAACATTTCCGAAGTATTGACTCCGATATTTTCAAGAGCTCGTGTGTTGATCCTGCCTCCCGTGGTCTCCACCGTATAGCAGAGCTGGGAATTTTCGGGCGGGAGCATTTCGGCTCCGCCCACGAAAAGCCGGCCGTCCTGCATCAGCAGCGTATCACCGGGCAGACCCACACATCTTTTTACATAATGGTCCTTTTTGTCCTTGGGGTGGACCACCAACGGGCCCCAGCGCCGGAGTGCATACTCCTTGGAAGTCGCCCGCACGACCGCATAATAATCGGCGGCCGGCATCTGGCTCAGGACCGTGTCCCCGTTCGGAAAACAGAAGACCACGATGTCCCCCCTTTCGACCTTGCCCCAGCCTTTCAGGCGACGGTATTTGTTCTGGATGAGGGTGGAATAGGATTTCCGGCCCGAAGGCAGAACATTGTGCGTGAAAGGGATGGTCAGCGGCGTCTGAGGGACCCTGGGACCGTAGGCGAGTTTGCTCACGAAGAGATGGTCTCCCGTATAGAGCGTGCTCTCCATCGACGAAGAAGGAATCTTGAAGGCCTGGAAAAAGAACATATTGATGAAGGTCACGACGACGACGGCAAAGATGATGGCGTCAATCCATTCCCTGACCGCCCCTTGTTTGACCGCTCCCCGCTTCCGCCAGAAACGCCAGTGTACCTTTCCGGTAATGCAGGCGTCAAAGATGACGGGAAGCCCCAGGAGAAACCAATAATTCCCGAGCCAGACCACCCACGCGAGATAGAGCGCCCCCCAAAGGGCAAAGCGTCTCCACTTCGCGGGAGAGACATCCTTCAGGCTCATTCCATCAAGCTATTTTACAGAATTGACAATCGCCTCGAAAGCCTGGGGATTGTTCATCGCGAGGTCGGCGAGGACTTTGCGGTTCAGACCCACATTCTGCTTGGCGAGCTTGCCCATAAACTGGGAATAGTTCATACCGTACTGACGGGCTGCGGCGTTGATACGCTGAATCCAAAGCGCACGGAACTCGTGCTTCTTGTTCTTGCGATCCCTGTAAGCGTAGGTCAGACCTTTCTCATAGGTATTCTTCGCAACAGTCCAAACATTTTTCCTGGAAAGGAAGTTACCGCGGGTTCTCTTGAGAA
>CADBLM010000148.1 GCA_902795445.1 uncultured Bacteroidia bacterium | reverse complement strand
TTCCGATCCGGGTGAGGTCTATCAGCAGTATCTTGACAGGGGCGTCTCGATGATTCAGACCGACCGGCCCGAGCTGATTATCGGCTGGCTGGCCTCCAAGGGACGTCACTCGCTTCCCCGGTAAGGCTGAAAATTGTTGTTACCTTTGCAGCCGGTATGACCTTACTGCTGATATTCTTGCTGGGCGCGATGGGCGTTTCCTTCCTTTGCTCGATATTGGAAGCGACGCTGATGAGTACTCCCTTGTCCTACATTACGCTTCGTGAAGAGGAGGGGTACAGGCCTGCCGCTTTGATGAAGGGATACAAACAGGACTCCTCCCGTCCGCTGGCGGCCATCCTCTCGCTCAACACCATCGCCAACACCATCGGCGCCGCCGGCGCGGGCGCCCAGGCGACGGAGGTCTTCGGCAGCGCCTGGTTCGGTCTGGTCAGCGTCGTTACGACCATCCTCATCCTGGTTTTCTCCGAAATCATTCCCAAGACCATCGGCACCACCCGCTGGAAATCCCTGATGGGTCCGGCGGCCGTCATCATCAGGGCTTTGATATTCTGCCTCTATCCCATCGTCCTCTGTGTGGAGGGCCTGCAACGCTGGATTACCCCCAAGCAACAGGAGAGCAACACCATTTCCCGAGAGGAGGTGGGCGCGATGGCCGATGTGGCGGAGGAATCCGGACAGCTCGACGAAGACGAGAACGAGATTATCCAGAACGTCATCAATATCGACGAAATCAAGGCTTCCGAGGCGATGACGCCCCGCGTGGTGGCCGCCATCGCACCGGAATCGATGACCGTCAAGGCCTTCTACAAGGACAGGCGCTATTATCACCACAGCCGCATTCCCGTCTATGACGGCAACGACGAATACATCACCGGCTACATTCTCCGGATGGATGCCCTGCAGCTGATGGCGGAAGACAAATACGACAAGACCCTCGGGGATATCAAACGTCCCATCGAAAGTTTCCAGGAAGACACGCCTTTCGGCCAGATATGGGACACGATGTCGGAAAAGAACGAGCAGATTGCCGTCATCATCGACGAATACGGCTCTTTCCAGGGCATCGTCACGATGGAGGATGTCATCGAGACCATCCTCGGTGATGAAATCGTGGACGAGCGCGACGTCGTCGTGGATATGCAGCAACTGGCCCGCGACAAATGGAAAAAGCAGGCCGGCAAGACCCGCTCCCTCCCTCAGAAAAAATCGTAGATTACAGGCTCTTGCGAATCTCGTAGGAGCCGCTTCCGTATGTCTGTGACCCGCTTTCCCCGGGCAGCGTCACCGTCGTTTCGGCCCCTTCGGGAACGGTGAAATTCCAGACCCACTCCTCTCCTTCATAGTGCCAGGCGCTCTTGATGAGGCCGGCGGCGGAGCGGTACTGCGCATCGATGGAACCGAGCCGGCGGTCCGGAACGGGACGCATCACGATATGGCGGAAACCGGGACGGGCCGGATCGGCGGCAATGCCTGCGGCCGTTTCCCAAATCCACTCGCAGACGCAGCCGTAGGCGTAGTGGTTGAAACTGTGCATTCCCTTGGGGCCCATCCCTTTTTCGAGGGTATAGCTGTTCCATCTTTCCCAGATGGTCGTCGCCCCGTTGTCCACGGAGTAGAGCCAGCTGGGGTTCTTGCGCTGGAAGAGCAAGTTCCAGGCGATGTCGGCCATTCCGTTGTCCGTCAGGGTGGACATCAGAATGGAAGTGCCCAGGAAACCGGTCTGCAGGCAGCCGTCGTGCCGCAGGGCTTCTCTTCAGTGCAGGCGCAGCAGAGCGCGAAAACGGCGGCGGAAACCGCCAGGGTGAAAAAGGAATTTTTCATTCGTCAAACCATTATCAAACAAATGTAGGAAAAATCTCCCAACTAATATTGTTATTGCCAAATTAAATGATTAGATTTGCAATCAGACCTTTCTCGGAAAGGGCAGGATATGGATTAACACTAAAAACAATAAGAAAATGAAAACGTATTCCACACAAAACATCCGCAACGTGGTTCTCATCGGCAGCACGAAGTCCGGTAAGACCACGTTATCTGAAGCGATGCTCTTCGAGGGCAAGGTCATCGACCGCAAAGGCACCGTCGAAGCCAGGAACACCGTCTCGGACAACAGCGAAGTCGAACAGCTCAACCAGCGTTCCATCTTTTCCACTCCGCTCTACACGGAGTTTATGGATACGAAATTCAATATCATCGACACGCCGGGAGCGGATGATTTCGTCGGAGGCGCCGTCTCCGCCTTCAAGGTCTGCGAAACCGGTATCCTGCTGATCAACGCCCAGCAGGGAGTGGAAGTCGGTTCCGAGATTTTCCAGCGTTATGCCGAGACGTATAAGCTTCCCGTCATCTGCGGCGTCAACCAGCTTGACGGTGAGAAGGCCAACTGGGAGGGCACGCTGGACGGAATGAAGGAAGCCTTCGGCAAGAAACCCGTCATCATCCAGTTTCCGGTCAACCCGGGCGTCGGTTTCGACGGCTTTGTCGATGTCCTCAAGATGAAATATTACCATTTCAAAGACGACCTGGGCACCCGCGAGGACCTCGAAATCCCCGCCGAACTGGCGGGCCGTGCGGAAGAACTCCGCCAGGAACTCATCGAGCGGGCCGCCGAATATGACGATACGCTGATGGAAAAATTCTTCGATTCCGGAGAACTCTCCGAGGACGAAATCCGTCAGGGACTCGGCATCGGTATCCGCAACGGGGATGTGATGCCCGTCTTCTGCCTTTCCGGCAAGAAGAACATCGGCGTGAAGCGTCTGATGGAGTTTACCATCAAGGTGGCTCCCGCTCCCTCCGAGCGCAAGGCGGCCGTCATCGGCGGCGGAGAGGTCGCCTGCGACGCGGCCGGCAAGACCTCCCTCTTTATTTATAAGACCGCTGTCGAGCAGCACCTGGGCGAGGTCGCCTACTTCAAGGTGATGAGCGGCGTCCTCAAGGAAGGAATGGATTTGGAAAATCCCGAAAACGGCGACAAGGAGCGTCTGACGGCCATCTATGCCGTCGCGGGAAAGAAGAAGGAGAAGGTCGCCGAGATGCAGGCCGGCGATATCGGCTGTACGGTGAAGCTCCGTGCCGCCAAGACGGACGTCACGCTCGCCGTGCCCGGTTTCGACCAGTCCTATGAGCACATCGTTTTCCCTGCCTCCAAATACCGCTGCGCCATCAAGGCCGCCGAGCAGAAGGACGAAGAAAAGATGAGCGAAGCCCTCTCCAAGATTTCCGCCGAGGACCCCACCATCATCGTGGAATACCACAAGGAAATGAAGCAGACCATCCTGATGGCCCAGGGCGAGCAGCACGTCAACATCGTCAAATGGCGTCTGAAGAACGAGAACAAAATCGATATGGAGACCTTTGCACCGAAGATTTCCTATCGCGAGACCATCACCAAGGTGGCTGCTGCCGACTATCGCCACAAGAAACAGTCCGGCGGCGCCGGTCAGTTCGGTGAGGTGCATCTGCTCATCTGTCCCTACGAGGAGGGAGTGGAAGCCCCGCGCAACTTCAAGATCGGCGGCAAGGACACCGTGCTCAACATCAAGACGAGCGAGTCCTTCGACCTGGAGTGGGGCGGCAAGCTCGAGTTCTACAACTGCGTCGTCGGCGGCGCCATCGACGCCCGCTTTATGCCCGCCATTCTCAAGGGTATCATGGACAAGATGAACGAAGGTCCGCTGACCGGTTCCCTGGCCCGCGACATCCGCGTCTATGTCTATGACGGCAAGATGCATCCCGTGGACTCCAATGAAATTTCCTTCGTCCTCGCGGCCCGCAACGCCTTCAAGGAGGCTTTCCGCAACGCCGGTCCGAAGATTATGGAGCCGATTTACAATCTGGAGGTGATGACGCCCGCCGAATATATGGGCGCCTGTATGTCCGACCTGCAGAACCGCCGCGCCCTCATCGAAGGAATGGGCACCGACCGCGGTTTCTCCACCCTCAAGGCCCGCGTTCCGCTTGCCGAACTCTACAAGTATTCCACCACCCTGAGCTCGCTGACCTCCGGCGCCGCCACCTTCACGATGGAGTTTGCCGACTATCAGCCGGTCCCCGCCGACGTGCAGGACAAACTGCTCAAGGCCTACCAGGAAAGTGAAACGGAAGAATAAGTCATTCCTGAAGACGATGAAAAAAGCATTTGAAATATTCCGCTACGGCATCCTCGCCGGAATAGCCATCGGTATCGCCGGTTTCGGTTACCTCGCCCTCGGCGGGGTGGCCGGAGCCGTCCTTTTCTCCTTCGGCCTGGCGACGGTCATCAACTATCAGTTGAAACTTTATACCGGCGCGATGGGATTTGTCCGAAGCCGCGAGGACCTGGCCAACCTGCTCCCGACCCTGCTGGGCAATATCACGGGTTGTCTGCTGATGGCGTTGCTCGCCAAGATTTCCCCGATGGGGCTGGAAGCCAAGGCGCAGGCGATTTTGGAGGGGCGTCTCGCCGCCTCGGTCGTCGGCGGTCCCGACGGCTGGGCCATCAACGGTATCGTACGCAGCGGCCTGCTGGCCATCGGTTGCGGTTTCATTATGACGACTGCGGTCAATTTCGCCCGTCAGGGCAAGTGGATTCCGCTGCTCTTCGGGGTGCCTATGTTCATCGTCTGCGGCTTTCCCCACTGCATTGCCGATACCTTTTACTATTTGAGTGCGCCCTGGTCTTTCCTCGGAGCGCATTTCGGCAGCGTCCTGCTCCTGTTCTGCTGCCTGGTCCTGGGCAACACCGTCGGCGGTAATCTCTACCGCTTCTTCACTTGGACCAAGTAAACAGACCCGCAGTTCCGATGAATCCTTCGGAAACGAACCGGCAGGAAAAAGCACGTATCCGCCGCGAAATGAAGCAAGCCTGGGCCAGCGCCCGGGCTTGTGCGTATGCCGCTGTTCCGGAACCCGGCAGTCCCGGTTTGCCTGCGGATTCACTTCCGGGCTCCGGCATCCCGCTGGAGGAGTGGGCAGAGCGCCTGTGGGAACAAATCGAGGCCTCCGAAGCCTTCCGCCGCGCCCGTACCGTCCTTCTTTATGCCTCCCTGCCGGACGAGGTGCCCACTGAGGCCCTTTTCCGTCGCTGGGCGGGGGACAAGCGCCTGGTCCTGCCGCTGGTCTGCGGAGATGAACTCCTGCTCAAAGCCTATGCTCCGGATGCGCTGCGTCCCGGCTACCGGGGCATCCCCGAACCGCTGCCAACCAGCCCGGATGTCGCCCCCGAAGAGATTGACTTCGCCCTCATTCCCGGCGTGGCCTTTACGGCCCAAGGCGGTCGTCTGGGCAGGGGAAAAGGCTATTACGACCGCCTGCTTCCCCGTCTGACTCGGGCTGTCAAGGCGGGAGCAGCCTTCCCGTTCCAGATGCGGGAGCGTCTTCCGCTCGATGCGTGGGATGCGCCCTTGGATATCGTCTATTCCTTTTCATCCATACCATCGGGTGAGACGCTCTGAAATCGCGGGATTTTATGTAACTTTGCGGTGTCAAAAACCAGTTTTCATTAAATTCGCACTATATGAAGGAATCCGAACCGGAAATCATCCAGGTCAATATATATGGGGCCGACAAGCCCGGCCTGACGACGGCCTTGACGGAAATCCTGGCCGCCCACGATGCGTTCATCCTGGATATCGGCCAGGCCAATATCCACGATTCCCTGACCCTGGGCATCCTGTTCCTGACCACTTCCGACAAATCCGGCGTCATCATGAAGGAATTGCTCTTCAAGTCGTCCGACCTGGGGGTACACATCCGTTTCAAACCCGTGTCGGAAGAGGATTATACCCATTGGGTGGGCTTGCAGGGCAAGGACCGTTATATCATCACCCTTCTCGGCCGGAGCATTGACGCCCGCAAAATCGCCGAGGTGACGCAGGTCGTGTACAAGCAGGGGCTCAACATCGATGCCATCAAGCGTCTGACCGGCCGCGTTCCCATCCGGGAAGAAGAGCGCAAGACCCGTTCCTGCATCGAACTCTCCGTGCGGGGTGACTTGTCGGAAGAGGGCAAGACCCAGATGCAGACGGAATTTATGCGTTTTTCCCGGCACGGCCTCGACATTTCTTTCCAGAAAGACGATATGTACCGCCGCAGCCGCCGGCTGATTTGCTTCGATATGGACTCCACGCTGATACAGACGGAGTGCATCGACGAGTTGGCGGAAAGGGCCGGAGTAGGGGAGCAAGTGCGAGAAATCACGGCCAGCGCGATGCGCGGCGAGATTGATTTTATCGAAAGTTTCACCCGTCGCGTGGCGTTGCTCAAAGGGCTCGACGAGAGCTGTATGAAGGAAATCGCCGAGAACCTGCCCTACAACGAAGGCCTGGAACGGATGATGAAAGCCCTGAAGATGATTGGTTACAAGACGGCCATCCTCTCCGGCGGATTCACCTATTTCGGCAAATATCTCCAGCAGAAGTTCGGTTTTGACTATGTCTATGCCAATGAACTGGAAATCGTGGACGGCAAACTGACCGGACGCTATCTGGGGGACGTGGTGGACGGCCGCCGCAAAGCCGAACTGCTCAAACTGCTCTGTCAGGTCGAACATATCAACCTGGCCCAGACGGTCGCGGTGGGCGACGGGGCCAACGACCTGCCGATGATCAACCTCGCGGGCCTGGGCATCGCCTATCACGCCAAGCCCAAGGTCAAGGCCAATGCCAGCCAGTCCATCTCCACCGCCGGCCTCGACGGCATCCTCTACTTCCTCGGCCTCAAAGTCGGCCGTATGGGCCTCGACAATCTGTAAACCGTAACACAAAAAAGAGACCTTTCTAAAGTCTCTTTTTTTTAGTGAGGATTACTGGATTTGAACCAGTGACCTCTTGCCTGTCAAGCAAGCGCTCTGAACCAACTGAGCTAAACCCTCGATTGCGTTTGGGATTGCAAAGGTAACATTATTTCCTGGATTTGCAAGCGCAAACGCATTTTTTTTGACTTCTAATTGTTGAGGTAGTAGGTGAGATAGGTCACGACGCGCACGTTTTTGATGTGCGGGGTGAAGGAGTCGCGGTCTTCAATCGAGAAGGTGCCCTGGGTGGCGCTCTTGATCTTGCCGACCTTGCTGCCGGAATCTTTGGCAAACTTGTCGGCGGCGGCACGGGCGTTGGCCGTGGCCTCGGCAATCATTTCCGGCTTGATGTCGTTGAGGCTTTCATACAGGAAGGTCGGCTCCTGTCCCCATTCCTCCTGGTTGATGTTGATGCCTTTGTTGACCAGCGTTTCCGTCCGGCCCATCACCTTGAGGATTTTCTCGACGTCCTTGGAGCAGACCGTGATGCTGCTTTTGCCCAGGTAACGGAAGCCGCGGCTGTCATTGACATAGTCCTGGGCCAGACGGTCGATGATGCGGGGGATGGAAACGGAGATTTCATCCTCAGTCACACCATTGCTTTTCAGGAAATTGACGATGGCTTTCGTCTGCGCGTCAAGAGAGGCGGAAACCGCCTGGAAATCGTTGCCGACGGCTTTGTGGCTGATGGGCCAGATGACCTTGTCGGCCATCACTTCCTTTTCGCACAGGCCTTTGACGTCAACTGTCCGGTCATAGGCTTTGAGCCTCGTGACGGCGACCGGAATCATCACTCCCACAAATGCAAGGCCGAGCATAACGAAAAGCCCGGCAAGGCTAAAATTGTTTTTCATATTGACAACTATTTAATAAAGTAAAACATTTCTCTGTCATTCATTTTTTATGCCGAAAGAAGATGCTCTTCTGCTTTTTCTTCTTCTCGGGGTCCGTTTCCGTAAAAACGGGGGTCAGCTGCGCGTCGGGAACGTATCCGCTGTAGAACATAACCGAGGATGCGGTCATCGGAGTGGGCATAAAATCCTGCACCTGGTCCATCCAGATACCTTTAAGCGCAGGCCTCGCCCGCAGTGCCATCATATCTTCCAGACGGCAGCCGGGATGGGACGAGATGAAATAGGGGACCAGTTCCAGATGGGTGCCGGCCTCCCGGTTGATGCGGTCGAATTCTTTCCGCAGACGTTCGAACATAGCGAACGAGGGCTTGGCCATCGCCTTCAAAACCTTGTCTTCGGTATGTTCCGGGGCCACTTTCAGGCGTCCGGAACAGTGTTCCAGCATCAGCGCCCTGAGATAACGGGCCCCGCTGGCGTCCAGAAATCCGTCCCTGTCGAGAAAGAGGTCATAGCGGATACCGCTGCCGATGTAGGCGTGGCGGACGCCCTTGACCGCACCGACCTGGCGGTAGAGTGCCAGGAGCCTCTCGTGCGAGAAGTCCAGGTTGTCGCAGCGCTTGGGAAAAAGGCAGGACTTGCGCAGGCATTTTTGGCAGCGCTGCGTGTCGCGTCCGTGCATACCGTACATATTGGCTGTCGGCGCCCCCAGGTCGGAAATGTTGCCTTTGAAGGAGGGCGTCGCCGCCAGCGCTTCGACTTCCTTGAGGATGGACGCTTCGCTGCGGGACTGGATGAATTTGCCCTGGTGGGCGGCAATCGTGCAGAAATTACAGCCCCCGAAGCAGCCCCGGTGCGTAATGATGCTGTCCTTGATCATATCGTAGGCCGGGATGCGTTTGTCTTTGTAACGCGGATGGGGGCGTTTGGTGAAGGGGAGGTCCCAAAAAGAGTCCATCTCTTCGGTGGTGGCGGGCGGCAGGGGAGGATTGATGCGGACATAGCCCGTGCCGACGGCTTCAATCAGCGGCCGCGCCCGCCAGGCATTGGCATTGCGCTCAATCCAGTGAAAGTTGCTCGCAAAGGCCCGTTTATCCTTCACGCATTCCTCAAACGACGCCAGTACCAAAGGACTGTCGTCCGGGCCCATCTTTCCGCCAGTGTCCTCCGCCGGGAGGCCGGTCGCAGGGCCCTCCGCCGGCACCGCCCCTTCTTTGTGGAAGCCGATCTGGGGCAGGGTCTCTATCTCTTCGCGGGAGCGGCCCTGCTCGATGGCCCGGGTCAGGGCGAGCATCGTCCGTTCGCCCATTCCGTAGCAGAGCCAGTCCGCGCCGCTCTCGCAGAGGATGGAAGGATGCAGCCGGTCGTCCCAGTAATCATAGTGGGTCAAGCGCCGCAGGGAGGCTTCCACGCCGCCGATGACTACGGGCACATCGGGCCAGAGGGACTTGAGGGCCCGGGTATAGACCGTCACGGCGCGGTCGGGACGGGCGCCGTAGCGGCCGTCCGGCGTGTAGGCGTCGTCGTGCCGCAGCCGTTTGGCCGCGGTGTAGTGGTTGACCATCGAATCCATCGCCCCGGCGTTGACGGCAAAATACAGCCGCGGCCTGCCCAGTTTGCGGAAATCCCGCAGGTCGTCCTTCCAGCCCGGCTGGGGGACGATGGCGATGCGGTAGCCAAATTTTTGCAGATACCGCGCGATGCAGGCCGTCCCGAAAGAGGGATGGTCCACGAACGCGTCGCCCGTGATGAAGATGATGTCGATGCTGTCCCAGCCCAGGCGTTCCACTTCCTTGGCGGAGGTGGGAAACCTATACTCTTCAGCGTATGTGTCCGGACGGCTCATCGTAGCGGCAGTTTGACGGTGAAACAGGCGCCGCCCAGCGAGAAGGAACGGCTGTAGGTAATGCCGCCGTCGCACATCTGCACGATGTTGCGGCACATCGCCAGGCCGATGCCGGCCCCTCCGGTCTTAGTCGTGAAATTGGGTGTGAAGAGTTTGTCGATGTTCTCTTCCGCCACGCCGGGGCCGTTGTCTTCGACCGCGATGTCGAGCATCCCGTCTTCCGCCGCCTTGCGCAGGCATACCAGGATGCGCCCCTCCGGGATGCCGGCGTTCTCGATGGACTGGATGCTGTTGGTGATGAGGTTGACCACCACGCGGATCAGCTGCGGTTTGGGCCCGTGGATGACCGTATCCTTGAGTCCGACGTAGGAAATGGAAATATGTTCCTTGTTGTCGAACAGGGCAATCTGGTCGGAAAGGGTGCGGTCCAGGTCGAATTCGACCGGTTCCTGGGTGTAGAGACGGGCGAAGGAGGAAAAGTCGTTGGCGGTCTCGGTCAGCACGTCGATGTTTTCCAGGATGATGCGCGAAAGCTCGTCGAATTTGTCGCTCCATTCGCTCTTCCCGCTGGCTTTCAGGCGAATCAGCCGCTGCAGGTCAAGCTTGATAGGCGTGAGCGGATTCTTGATTTCGTGGGCAACCTGACGGGCCATTTCGCTCCAGGCCTTGTCGCGTTCCTTGCCGGCCATCACCTTGGCGCTGCTCTCAATCATATCCACCATCCGGTTGTAGGCTTTGATGAGGGCGGCAATCTCGTCGTCCGCTTCATATTCGATGTGTTCGAGTTCGGTGATGTCCGTCATCTTCATCTTTTGGCTGATGCGTTCGATGGGTTTGAATACCTTGTCCGTAAATTTGTAGATGAGCCCCTGGCTGATGAGCAACAGGAGCAGGGAAACGGAAATCAGCAGGATGGCGTGCGGAATGGCTTCGGACAACAAGTCCTGGGTGTCAGGGCAGATGACGGCGGCCAGGCAGACGGTCTCGCCGAAGCGGTTGAATACGGGGGTGTACAGGAGGGTATAGCGCATCCCGTCCAGTTGTTCCTCCTGCCGGCAGAAACGCCGGTGCAGATAGGTAATCTCGTAGTAAGGTTTCTCCTCGATGCGGGAACTGAGCCGCATCTCGTCATAGATGTCCGGAACCGTGGAAAGGAAGAGCTTGCCCTGCGGCGAGAAGAGGGAAATGTCGCTCTTGCTCATCATCGAGGCCTCGGCCAGGGCATCCTTCATCCGCCCGCTGCGCAACTCGCCGGCCGACGAGGCGTTGGCACACGCTTTTTCCAGCAACGCCTGTACCGTATTGATGCGCTCGCTGAAATTCTCCTCCCGTTCCCGGATGCCCGAATCGATGACGAATCTCAGGCTGATGAAGACGATGCAGGCGAGTGAGATGGCGATGCCCATCACGACCGTCCGGCCGATACGGCGGGTGAAACTGTTGAGCTTGCGTCTTTTGCGCTTGATGGCCCGTACCGGCAGGAGCAGGACGATGAGGATGAGCATCATCCTCAGCAGGAAACCGCTGAGGAACGGAAGTATGCCCGTCTGCTTGCGGGAAATGACGATGGTCTCGTTGCCTCCTGTCCGGTTGAAAAAGTGAATCCATCCGTTATTCCGTACGATATCCTGTCCGTCCGTCCCCAAGGAGCTGTATGTTTCTCCCATCAGCGTGACATAGGGGAATGTGCCCTTGTAAGCGACCAGGTGGTTGTCAATGTATTTGGCGTAGGAATAAATGTCGGGCGTATAGACGGTGGCAGCCTCCTTGGACGCGAGCAGGCCTCGGTAACTGTAGCGTTCGCTACCCGGGGCGGACTCCAGGCCGATGGAGAGGAAAGTTCCGTTGTCCATCCGGATGACCGCATCGTAGTGCAGGCTGCCGTTTTCGTCGCATTCCCAATGAAAGAGGGAACCGGGCGCGATAGGGTCGTTGTTATAGACCCGTGCCAACCGTTGCCGGACGGTCGGGCCGTCCTTGCGCTGGTACAGCCGGATGTTGGTCCGGTATTTCCTCGGAATGTCCGCGAAATAATGGTCCGTAATCCGGCTGCGAATCAAGTCTTCCCCGCCTTCTGCAGAGGACAGCAACGCAAAATATGGGTCGGTGGCCAGGTTGCCTTCGATGGCGCGGAGTTGCATCTCCAGCATCAGGTCCCTTTCCATCGAAAGGCGTTCGGCCCACATTTCCGTCCGTTCCTGTTCTTTTTTCAGGCTGACGCGGGCCAGGATAAAATGCGCGCCGAGCGACAGTATTACCGAGAGCAGGATGCACAGGCGAATGCTCGGAACCGGCAGCCTGCTGTCTGTCGTGCCCATAATCAGGCTGCCCAGGATATACAACAGCATCACGATGCTGGCAAAAAGCAGGGTGAAAATCAGGCTGGAAATGAAGCGGAACGGTGCTCCGGGACCTTTCTGTCCCAGCGTGACCGGGATGCTGGAGTTTTCCAGAAAACTGAGCGAGCCCGCAATGAAATAGGCGGTGAGACCGATGATGCACAAGATGACAAACGCGCTCAGCAGGACGGTGGCCCGCCGGGAACCGCGCACGCGCCTGGCCAGGTCTTTCCGCATCAGGTACAGGCAGACCGTCAGCAGGAACAGATACATATTGTGCAGCATCATCGCACCGAAGGACGACCATACCGGTCCGTCGGCGTAGATTTGCGGAGAGAACAGCAGGCCTGTCGAGATGAGGGACCCCCAGTAACGGGCGGTCAGATAGCACAGCGTAATGGCCGTGATGCTCAGGGCGCCGATGCCCGGCGTGGGCCGGAACCGCAGCAACAGCACGAAAAACAGGGCGAGGCAGGCCAGTCCCAGCCATTTGCCGGCCGAGTCCGCGAGGACGGCGACGCTGTCCTGCGGACGGCTCCCGATGAACATCAGCGTCTGTCCGCCGTATTCCACCGGGCAGCCGATGTCCTGAGGAATGTCGGAGATGAAGCAGTTGGCCGGCAGATGCAGCCGAGGCGATACCTTGCGTTTCCCTCCGTCGCTCAGCGCGTCGCTGATATACAGGGCGGCCAGGGTCGTGCTGCCTTTGCGGGTGGTGACCAGCCGGGCTATGTACCATTTCGAGCCGATGGTGACAAAACGGTAGTCTTCCGTGATGCCGCAGATGGGCGTATATCCGCCGTAATGCCGGGGCGAAAGTTTTCCCGGGATGAAATCGGGGCTGATGTTGTCGTTGATGACGGGCAGGGTATGCCTCCAATAGACCAGCGAGTCGTTTTCGTAGCGATAGATGGACATATCTTCCGGCAGGTCCCTGACCGGTCCGCCGGCTTGGGCGGCAGCGTCCAGTTGGTTCAGGGCGCTTTCGATGCGGGAACTGACCTGCTGGGTGACGCGGGTGATGTCCCGGGTCTTCATCCGCTCCGTCAGCGACAGCAGGAAGAAGACGAGGGAGGCTCCCAGCAGCAGGCCCGGCAGCAGAAATTTTCTGCCGTCCTTCCACCGGAATATGTCGCTCGGTCTCACGGATGATGATAAGGTTCTCCTTTCAGGATGGTGAAGGCACGGTACAGCTGTTCGGCAAAGATGACCCGTACCATCTGGTGCGAGAAAGTCATCCGCGAGAGGGACAGCAGCGATCCGGCCCTCTCGTAAACGGCCGGACTGAATCCGTAGGCGCCTCCGATGACGAACACCAGGTTGCGGGAAGAACGGACCATCCATTCTTTCAATGTCTCGGACAACTGTACGGAAGTCAGTTCCCTGCCTTTTTCGTCAAGCAGGATGACCTGGTCGCCGGCGCCTATATGCAAAAGGAGGGCCTGACCTTCCTTTTCCTTGATCTGCTCCTGCGAAAGGCTGGACGTGTTTTTGAGCTGGGGAAGTTCGACGAGCGAAAATGGAACATATCTTGCAAGTCTTGATATATATAAGTCAAGACCTTCCTTTACCCAGGGCACATCCGTTTTGCCTACCGTAATGAGTGTTATCTTCATAGACTTGCAAAATTAAGAATATGACTCTATATTTGCAAACAAAAAATAGCCTTTCCGTGTCCAGAAAGTTATTGTGCTTTGCCTTGATGGCGTGTGTCGCCGCCTTGTTCCCGCTCCGGGGGCAGGGCAATGCGGACGCTGTCTTCGTGCCGATTTCCAAGTATCTGTACGAAGGAGATGCCGACAAACTGTCCGCCTGGTTCTTCGACAGCATCGAACTGTCCTTCAGCAAGGATGAAAGTGCCGTGATGAGCCGCAGACAGGCTTGCCTGATGATGCAGTCTTTCTTCGAAAATCATCAGCCGGAGAGTTTCAACATCTATCACAGCGCCTCCAAGGCCAATGTCAAATGCGTCGTAGGCAAACTGGCGGCCGGAGGTGAAAATTTCAATGTGTCCATTTTTGCCAGCAACCGCGGCGACGGATACAAAATTCAGAAAATGCAAATTGTCAAGGAATAGTGCGGATAGGGACGACGAAGGAAGGATTGCGGTATGCTGTCCGGCAGAGAACTTCTTCTGCCGTGGCGTTCTGCGCCCTTACGGTCTCCGGCGGAACCCGGGCGGAAGAGTCCTTCCCTGAAGGGACGGCCCATTTCGTGGAACATACGATTTTCAAGGGTACTTCCCGTCGGAGCGCGGCCGTCATCAACGGCTATCTGGACCGGCTGGGAGGGGAGTTGAACGCCTATACGACCAAGGAGGAAATCGTTCTCCACGCCACCGTCCTCAAGGAAGACTTGGGCAAGGCGGCCGGCCTGTTGATGGAACTGGCCCTGGAGGCGGTTTTTCCGGAGAAGGAAGTGGAGATGGAAAGGGGCGTCATCATCGATGAGATTCAGTCCTACAAGGATTCTCCCGCCGATGATATTTACGACCATTTCGAGTCGATGCTCTTTGCCGGGCATCCGCTTTCGCGTCTGATTCTCGGAAGCGTCCGCTCGGTGCGGAAAATCCGCCGGGAGCATCTGCTCGCTTACTATCAGAAGTGTTTCCACTACGACAATATGGTGCTGACCCTGGTCGGCCCCCAGTCGGAGAAACAACTGGAGGCGCTGGCCTGCCGCCTTTCCGCCCGATGGGCTGCCATTTCGGCCGGCCGTTCTCCGCAGGGGATGCGCCCGCTGCCGCCGGCAGCCCTGCCCGTTCCGGCCGCCGCTCCTTTTGAAAAGCGGCTCGCCCGGCGCAACCATCAGGTCAATTGCATCCTGGGAGGCCCGGCGCCTACCCTGGGCGAGCGTCAGGAGCGCATAGCGACCATCCTGCTGTGCAATATCCTCGGCGGTCCGGCGACCAATTCCATCCTCAATCTTCTGCTGCGGGAGAAGCACGGATGGGTGTACAGCGTGGAGTGTTCCTATACGCCCTATGCGGACAGCGGGATTGTCTGTGTGACCTTCGGCTGCGAGAAGGAAAACCTGCAACGCTGCCTGGAACTCATCCGCCGGGAGATGGACCGGCTGCAGGAAAGGGAACTCTCGTCGGTGCGTTTCCGTCAGGCCTGCCGCCAGCTGCTGGGCCAGCTTGCCGTGTCTGCGGACAGCGGGGAGGCGCAGGCCCTCTCGATGGGCAAGAGCCTGCTGGTGTTCGGGACGGTCAAGTCCGAGGAGGAAGACCGTCAGGCTGTCCTTTCCCTGACGCCCGACATCCTTCGCGACTGTGCCTGCCGGCTTTTCGACGCGTCCCGGCTCTCGTTGCTGATTTATGAATAACCGTCCTTCGGGATAAGCTCAATGAAAAGGATATGAAAAAGATTTTGCTTGTTTTTACGATGATGGCCTGCGGGGTGCTCGGCTTGGGCGCCCAGGCCAAGATTTACACCAAGAAGATGAAGGTAGCCGACTTTACGGAGAAGACCCTGAAAGTCGTGCTGAGCGGCAATGAGATGGCGGACGCGCCGTTCAAGGCGGACGTTGTCAACCATTGGAGGCTCTCCCCCTACGAATTCTGTTCGATGAGCGAGTTCAACGCCCTCAAGACCGATGACAATTATTATTTTATGTTCATCGTATCCCGGGCGGACGAAATCGACTATCTGGAAATCGTCAAGGGGAATCCCCAGCCCGGGGACAACCTGGAAAAAATGCTTTCCGTCGTCAGCCTGCCTCTGCGGGCCAGCGGGGACCGGGGTGTGCGCTACCTGGCCTATCTGGGCGCCTATCTGGATTTCTTCCAGGATTTTATCGCGGATGCGATGGTGAGCGACATCGTCGGTTACAGCGGGCTTTCCCGTCAGGCGTTGGCCGTCAAGCTGCCGAAGGATTCCGGCGTCCGTATCGCCGATGTGGACCTGGCTTCGGGCTCCGCGGATGAAATCCCGTCTATGCTGGCCGATAAGGACGTGCGCGTCGTCTCTGCCGAGGAAGCCGACAATCTGATGTTGTCCGCCGCCGACCGGACGCTGGTCAGCTATTCCGTCCGTCCTGTCCGGGATGTGAAGCACAAATATTGCTTCACCCTGCTCATCGGGGCGGGGGACCACAAACTCTACTATTGCAACAAACAGTATTACAAACAGGATGAAACGGCCGGTTTTACGACCCAAGTCATCAAGAAAATCCTTTGGCGTCTGCCGAAACAATAGTTGAAACGATGAAAAAAATTCTCTGCTTGATTCTTTTGTCCCTCGTGACGTCGGGACTCTTTTCCGCCCGGGCTTTCGAAATGGAGGATTACCGGAATTATCCCAACGATATCGCCCTCTCCTATGGTATCGGCTCCTTTCAGACTTTTGTTTCCCTCTTTGCCGATGCTTTTATCATCGCCATCCCGCAATCCTTTGCCAAAATGCATTTTGACGGGAGCCAGCCCATCGGAACCATCGGCGTTTCCTACAACCGCTATCTGGGCAAGGTCGTGACGGTGGGGGGCGTGGTCAATTACAATCGCGTAGGCGCCCGCTTCCATCAGCAGGAAAAGCCGGAAAATACCGGCCTGTTCTCGATGGACTGGCTTATGATGATGGCCACGGCCAAGTTCTACTGGTTCCGGAAACCCTTTGTCGCGATGTATAGCAAGGTGGGTCTGGGCGTCGGTATTGTCGGCTCGGCCAGCAGCCGGGTACAGGACGGCGTGCGGGAAAACAGTCCCTATTCCGTCGGCGTGCTTCCGGCTGCCCAGCTGACCGCGGTCAGCGTCGAATTCGGCGGACGCTTCCGGGGCTTCTTTGAACTGGGTTTCGGTATGGAGGGCATCCTCAATGCCGGTATCAAGTACGCGTTCTGACCTGCGTCCGCTCTCCGGAAGCGCGGAAAACCGGTGATGGGAGCATACAAAAAAAGAGGCCTGACGGTCTCTTTTTTGTGGTGCCACCGGGAATCGAACCAGGGACACAAGGATTTTCAGTCCTTTGCTCTACCAACTGAGCTATG
>CADBLM010000147.1 GCA_902795445.1 uncultured Bacteroidia bacterium | reverse complement strand
AGCATAGGAGAATCGAACTCCTGACCTTTTGAATGCCATTCAAACGCTCTACCAACTGAGCTAATACCCCGTTTGTGGACTGCAAAGGTACTGCTTTTTTTTGAAAGTGCAAACTTTTAAGTGGATTTTTTTGAGAAATTGACCAGCGCGGCTCCGGCGAAGATCAGCAGGGTGGCGAGGATTTTTGTCCAGGTGAGCGCTTCCATATCCAGGATGACGGACAGGAACATTGCCGTCAGCGGCTGGAGATAGGTATAGAGGCTGACGATGACAGGATGCAACCGCTTCTGCCCGAAGGGGATGAGGAAGTAGGTGACGCAGGTGGCGACGACCAGATAGATGACCTGGGCCGTGACGGGAGCCGGCAATGCCGACAGGTCGGACTGCCCGAATGCGCTCACTGACAAAGGCAGTGTCATCAATGATGAAAACAGGAACATCCATTTCATAAAGCAGATGACAGAGTAGCGCACAATCAGCGGTCGGAAAAGCACCAGATAAAGGGAGAAACTGAGGGGGTTGCTCAACATCAGCAGCAGGCCGCCCGCAGAACTCTGTCCGCTGCCGCCAAACGTTGCTCCGGTAAGCGTCAGGAGCAGAACGCCGCACAGGCTCAGGGCTACTCCGCCGGTCGCGGACCAGCCGGGACGTTGCCGTAGAACCACGGATGAAATCAGCAGCGTCATCACGGGGCTGAGCGTGAGCAGGAGTCCGCAGTCCGTGGCCGAGATGTGCGGAATGGCCTGCAAAAAAGAAAAATACGGATAGAAGAGCCCCAGGAATGCTGCGGCAAGCACGGCGGGAAGATCCTTTCGTTCCAGACGTTCGTGGCGCGTAGCCGGTATGGCGGCTGCGATAAGCCAGAAGAGGACAGTGGCTCCGCAGGAGCGGATGCACTGCAGTGCCATCGGCGTCAGGTGCCCGTCCATCGCAATATTCTTGGAGCACACGATGTTCAGTCCAAAAATCGTGTAGGCTGCCAGGCAGGCCAGGTTGCCGGCCCAAATCTCTCCGCTCTTTTTCATCCTCACCATCCTTTGTAATCGGGTGCAAAAATAGCACGAAAATTTGTATTTTTGCAAACCTATGGCAGCATCTTTCACGCAGGTCATCCTGGATTGGTACGCCCGCAACGGACGGGACCTTCCCTGGCGCAGGGAAAGGACGCCTTATGCCATCTGGCTCTGTGAAATCATTATGCAGCAGACGCGGATTGCCCAGGGGACGGAATATTGGCAGCGCTTCCTGCAAACATATCCGCGTGTGGACGACCTGGCGGCGGCGAACGAGGACGAAGTGCTGCGGCTTTGGGAGGGCCTCGGCTACTACAGCCGTGCACGCAACCTGCACGCGGCTGCCCGCCAGATTGTGGCGCAGGGCGGATTCCCGACGACGCAGGAAGGCATCAAGGCCTTGAAGGGGGTAGGGGATTATACGGCAGCAGCCATCGGCTCGATCGCCTTCGGCCTGCCCGCCGCTGTGGTGGACGGCAATGTCTATCGCGTCCTGGCCCGGTATTTCGGCATTTCCACGCCCGTCGGGACGGCGGCGGCCAAGAAAGAGTTTACGTCATTGGCCCAGTCCCTGCTGCCGCCGGAACGGCCGGGCGATTTCAACGAGGCGATGATGGATTTCGGGGCGCTTCAGTGTACGCCGTCGTCTCCGGATTGCGGACAATGTCCCCTGGGGAATACTTGCGTGGCGTTTCGGGAAGCCCGGGTTGACGCCTTGCCCGTCAAGAAAGAAGGACCGGCGGTGCAGGAGCGTTTCCTTACCTATATATATATACGTTGTAATGGGATGACGGCCATCCGCCGGCGCCCGGCCGGGGACATCTGGCAAGGTCTTTGGGAACCATTTCTCATAGAATCCTCCTCTGTCACCCCTTCCTCCGGTGAACGTCCCGTTCCCTCTGCCGTCACCCCTTCCTCCGGCGAGCCTTCCGTTCCTTCCCCCGGCGAACGTCCAGTTCCCTCCTCCGGCAACCCTTCCCCCGGCGGGCCCTCGTTTCCCGCCTGGGCCGGACAGGGCCATCTGACCCTCCTGCGCCGGGGACAGAAGCACCAACTGACGCACCGGACGCTCCACGCCGACTTCTATCTGTTCGAGGCTTCCTCGCGTCCCCCGCTCTCCAAAGACTATATCTGGATACAAGAAACGGAACTCGACCGTTACGCCAAGCCCCGTCTCATAGAACGACTTCTGGAAGTTCTCAGGGTAAACGCTATTCCACGGTAACCGATTTGGCCAGGTTGCGCGGCTGATCCACATTCCGGCCTTTGGCTATGGCAATGTGATAGGCCAGCAGCTGCAGCGGAATGATGGAAAGAATGGGCTCAAAGCAGTCTTCCGTATCCGGAATCTCAAACGACCAGTCGGACAACTTCGCGACATCCGTATCCCCCTCCGTCACGATGCTGACAATCCGGCCCTTGCGCGCTTTGATTTCCTGGATGTTGCTCAGAATCTTCTCGTAGTTGCCCCGTTTGGGCGCGATGACGACGACTGGCATTTCCTCGTCGATCAAGGCAATGGGGCCGTGCTTCATTTCTGCGGCAGGATATCCTTCGGCGTGGATATAGGAAATTTCCTTCAATTTCAATGCTCCCTCCAGCGCGACCGGATAATTATATCCGCGTCCCAGATAGAGACAGTTGCGGGCGTAGGTGAATGTTTTGGCCAAATCACGGATTTTCTCGTCGTGCCCGAGAATTTTGGCGATTTTCTCCGGGATGCGCTGCAATTCGCTCACGAGTTCCTGTCTCCGGCTCTCGGAAATGGTATTCAGTTGTTCCGCAAAACTGAGGGCGATCAGCGAGAGGGTGGCGACCTGGGCTGTGAATGCCTTGGTGGATGCCACGCCGATTTCCGGACCGATATGGGTATAACAACCGGTATCCGTCGCCCTGGCGATGGAGGAGCCGACAACATTGCAGATACCGAAGAGGAACGCCCCGGCTTCCCGGGCCAGTTGGATGGCGGCGAGGGTGTCTGCCGTTTCGCCGGATTGGGAAATGGCGACGACTATGTCGGTCGGAAACAATACCGGTTTCCGATAACGGAATTCGGATGAATATTCCACTTCGACGGGAATGTGGGCCAATTCTTCAATCAGGTATTTCCCGATCAGGCCGGCGTGCCAGGAGGTCCCGCAGGCGCAGATGACAATCCGTTTGGCACTCAGCAGCCGTTTCCTGTTGTCGATGAATCCGGACAGTTTCACCACTCCCAGTTCGGGGTGGAGGCGTCCCTGCATCGAAGCCAGCAGGGTCTGCGGCTGCTCAAAGATTTCCTTGAGCATAAAGTGGGGATACCCGCCTTTTTCTATCTGGCTGAGGCTCATCTCCAGTTCGCGGATTTCCGCCGTCTGTTCGACGCTGCGCAGGTCCGTGATGCGCATTTCTTTCCCTTTTTCCAGAAAAACAATCTGTTCTTCTCCGATATAGACGACCTTGTTGGTGTACTCGATGATGGGGGAGGCGTCCGAGCCGACGAAAAATTCATTCTCTCCAATTCCGACGACCAGCGGACTGCCCTTGCGGGCGGCAATCATCCGTTCCGGGTGATTCTTGTCGAGGATGGCCAGGGCGTAAGCGCCCACGACGTGTTGTAATGCCATCGGAACGGCTTCTTCCAGGGAGATGCCCTGGGAATCCATCAAATACTGGATCAGTTGAATGACCACCTCGGTATCGGTGTCGCTGCGGAAATGATATCCTTTGCGGCTCAGTTCGGTCTTGAGCGACTGGTAGTTCTCAATGATGCCGTTGTGAATCAGCGCCAGATTTTGATTCTCGGAAAAATGCGGGTGGGAATTGACGTCGCTGGGTTCGCCGTGCGTCGCCCAACGGGTATGCGCGATACCCACCGTCCCGCTGACATCCTGGTCCCTGGATACTCTGATTAAATCTTCTACTTTTCCTTTGGTCTTGTAAATGACCAGATTCCCGTTGTCGTTAATCAACGCCACACCGGCACTGTCATACCCTCTGTATTCCAGGCGTTGAAGACCTTTGATCAGGATGGGATAGGCGTTGCGCCCTCCCAGATATCCTACGATACCGCACATAATATTATAAAATGAGTTGATGATACAATTCAGGGAAGCGTTCTTCCAAGCTGACCGGCCGTCCGTTTTCCAGAAAACAGTGGGTGCTCGTGGCCGTACAGACTACCTTGTCGCCGACTTTCATCGTATAGGCGAAACTGATTTTCAGCCGGCTGTGCGAAGCGACAGAGAGCGTAATTTCCACGACATCCTTAAAAGTGGTCGTGTGCCTGTAGTCGCAGGTGAGTGAAATCACGGGGGAGACGATGCCTTCGGCCTCCATTTTCTCGAATCCGCAGCCCAGCTGGTCCAGCCAGTCGATGCGGGCCTCTTCCATAAAACGGATGTAGTTGGAATGATGGGTGACGCCCATCCGGTCGCATTCGTAGTAACGGACTTCGTGGCGGTAGGGTCTCATATATTCCTGTCCTTGACCGAAATCTGGTTTTTCTCCCGTTCGGACAGTTTGCGGCCCTTCTCCTTGAAATGGTCGAAACCCTCTCCGAATACGTTGGCGACGTTCGACACATAGACGAAGGCGTCGGGGTCGATGACCTTGATGTAACGGAGCATCATCGAGAGGTCGCTCTTGCGGGTGACGGTAATCAACACCTCCCGTTCCTGTTTGGTGTACCAGCCCTGGGCGTGCATCAGCGTGACGCCACGCTGGAAATCATAAGCGATGGCGTCGGCGATTTCCTGATATTTGTTGGAGAAAATCGTCATCTGCACCGACTGGCGGAAGCCGGAAAGGAACATATCCGTCGCATATCCGTCCACGGCGACGGTGATGAAGCCGTATGCCACCGTCGCGAAGCGGGCGGCCAGGCTAAAGGCATTGCCATTGGCGTCGAAGGAAGGTACGAACAGGGCGGACAGGATGATGACCGAGTCGATGAGCATCACGATTTTGCCCGGGGAAACATTGTGTTTCTTTGTGATAATCAGGACGATGATGTCCGTTCCGCCCGTGCTTCCCCCCTGCGAGAAAGTCATCCCGATGCCGATTCCCACCAGGCTTCCGCCCAGGATGGCGCAGAGCAGTTTCCCGTTGGACAGGACGAATTCCTGGATGAATTCCTGCGGAATCAGCGCGGGCAGCAGGTCGAAGGCCAGGGATGCCAGCAGCATCGCATAGATGGTCTTGCCGGAAAAACTCTTTCCGAGAACCTTCAGGCCGATAAGCAGCAGGACGATGTTGATGGCGAAATACATCGTTCCGATGCCGACCGCCCCTTTCGTCGCATAATGGATGATGGCGCTGATACCGGTGACACCTCCGCCTACGAAATTGTGCGGCACCATAAAGACCGTCCAGGAAAAGACGTAAATCAGCACGCCGAGGGAAACCAGGGCATACTCTTTGAGTATGGTACCGAAATTGTGCTTCAATATGATACGTTCCATATAGTATGTCTGTACTTGTCGAATCGCGGCGCAAAGATAACAAATTCGCGGTTTTTTTTAGTAACTTTGCGCGAAGAATGAAAGGTAACCGTCAAAGCATTTTCTCACGCTTGCCGGGAACGGCCTTGCTGCTGGCGGGGCTGTTGGCCGTGTTTCCCGCATTCGCGGATTCGGATAGCCGTCTCGATGAGGAAATCGCCCTCTTCTCGCGGCGTGCGGTCCGCGCCGTCTCGCCCGACAGCCTTTTCCTGATGAAATGGGAAGTCAACGAGAACGGCGATACCATTTTTACGGAAGAACTCCGCCCCGCGCGTGTCTTCGCCCGCCAGCCCCGGCAGAAGGGGAGGGAGTGGAGGAAATACTACAAACTCGTCTTCAATTTCAACAAGGTCTATCCCTACGCCCTGGTCGGGAGGAATATGATGGCGCAGGTGGACAGCACGCTGGCCGCCGAGCCGCTCAAACGTTCCGAACGTTCGCAATACATCAAAAGCGTGGAGAAGGAACTGTTCCGTCTCTTCGAGAAGGATATCCGGAAAATGACCATCAGCCAGGGAATGGTCCTCCTGCGTCTGGTGGACCGGGAGTGCGGGATGCCGCCCTATGATATCATCAAGACCTATGAGGGGAGTTTCGCGGCGGGATTCTGGCAGTTCGTCGCCAAGCTCTTCGACGCGGACCTCAAGAAAAGATACGACCCCGAAGACAAGGACCGGCAAATCGAAGAGCTGGTCGGTATTTGGGACAGCGGGGACTGGGATGCGTTCTACTGGTCCATTTTCTGGGAAAATCCGCCCCGGACAGTCATTTCCGCCCAGCGGCTGTCCTCCCGGGTAAAAAAGAAAAAATAGCAGACCGTCCCCCGGCGGCATTTTATTTCGCATGTACAAAAGTGTTTTGTATCTTCGCGGAAGATTTACAAACCGATTTTGCAAGTCAGCATACGAATTATGATTGAAAAATTGGCGGAATTTCTGAAAATTTGTATCTTCGCAGATAGTTTTGTTTTACTTCTATAATTTAGAAATGATGAAAAGGTTCTTCTTTATTTTGGCTGCGGTCTTGGGGCTGTCGGCTGCAACTGTTTCTTGTGGTAAAGATAACAACGCAAGCGGCGGCGAAGGCGGCGGAGATACTTCCGTCAAGAGTGCGAAGGTGGTCGTGAAGTTGATTGCCGAATTTAACTACGACTATTTCAAGTATGCCAATCTTAAAGTAAAATACACCGTAGAAGGCCAGTCCACGACGGTCGATCTTGAAAAACCGGGCGTCAATGACCGTTGCAGGTGGTCCCACACCTTGCCGGAGTTTACCCAGCCCACGACGCAGCCTATTGTGTTTCAAATCATAGCGGAGCGCAATTCAACCGATTTTTCCGATGCAGATTTGGTTGAAAAAGAATACAAGAATGAAATGTACAGTTACCTGAGGATGAATACGAACTGCTCTTACGGCTTCCGGATGCAGGATTACGATGCTTCCGGTAAGGCGATTTGGAAGGACGAATATGGCATCTATCAGAAAACAGAAAATAAAAAAGAAGGTGTCGTAACGGACGCAACGGGTGTTGGAGCTGAACTTGGTTGGAACCGTCTGGTGGTCAAGAAGGATGGTTCACTGGT
>CADBLM010000146.1 GCA_902795445.1 uncultured Bacteroidia bacterium | reverse complement strand
GATGGATACCCGTCCGTCAAATTTTCCGTCAAAGTGGAAAAAGACCAGGAAACGCTTGTCAATCGCAAATTGGAAAAAAATGTCGCCCATAGTCTCGCAGGAGGTGCATCAGGCGTGGCCGGCTCATCGGGTTTGGCTGGCGCATCGGCTTCGTCGGGCTCTTCTTCGGCATCCCGGACCGCCAACTGCTACATTGTTTCCAAGTCCGGAACATATTCGTTCCCGACCGTCAAGGGTAATTCGACGCAGCCGGTGGGCAATGTGGCCAAAGCCGAAGTCTTGTGGGAATCTTTCGGGACCTCAACGGCGCCCGCGAAAGGGGATATCATCCAAAGCGTGTCCTATGAGGCCGGCAGCGGCTCTTCTGCCGGTACCATCAACCTCTCCACTCCATCCACACTGAAAAACGGCAATGCCGTCATTGCAGCAAAAGATGCCTACGGAACCATCCTCTGGTCATGGCACATCTGGGTATGCAAGGATTACGACCCCGCCGCCTCCGCCCAGACCTACTACAACAACGCCGGTGTGATGATGGACCGCAACCTCGGCGCAACCTCCGCCACGCCCGGAGATGTCGGCGCATTGGGCCTGCTGTATCAGTGGGGCAGAAAAGACCCATTCCTCGGTAGCAGCAGTATCTCGTCCAATACGAAGGCTGCCTCCACGCTCTCGTGGCCATCTCCGGTGTCATCCAGTTCTTCCAACGGGACCATCGCCTACGCCACGGCTCATCCAACGACTTTCATCGCTTACAACTCCAGCAACGGGGATTGGTATTACACCGGCAGTTCTTCTACGGATAATACCAGATGGCAGAGTAGCAAGACGATTTACGATCCCTGTCCTCCCGGCTGGCGGGTTCCCGATGGAGGAGATAACGGCATCTGGTCGAAGGCGGTAGGAAGCGGCAGTCCTTTCTCGTATTCCTGGAACTCCACGAACAAAGGCATGAACTTCTCCGGCAAGTTCGGCTCCGCCGGCACCATTTGGTATCCTGCTGCGGGTTTTCTGTACGTCGTCGATGGCGGCCTCAGCGATGTCGGCTACTGCAGCTACCGGTGGTCCTGTACGCCCGATGGCAGCGACGCGGACGGCCTCAGCCTCGACTACTCTGGCAATGTCTACCCGTCGATCGGCAGCTACCGCGCGGTCGGCCACTCCGTACGTTGCCTCCAAGAATAATGAGTATGATGCGTATGAAGCGAGAGAGTGTAGGCGTTGAGGGAGGCCTCTCGCGTTTTGCAGCCTTTGCTGCCTACATCCGCGACCTGTTGGGCGCGGTGGCGGTCGGCGCAAAAATAGCAACTTAATAAAATATCGAATATAAACAATTAAACAACAAAAAGATGGAAAATTTGATTGAAGAATTGCTTGATGATTATCTGAATTGCGGGAAGGCTCATTTGGAGAAAATAATGAGAACCATTTTGAACAGAAACGTCACATCGGAACAAGTGTTACGCTTGTCGCATCCTGTGACTGAAGCTGTCAGATTGTTTTTAGATAGAGAAGCGGAATTGACGGAAAAACTTAATCGATGTACGACCCGTGCTGATATAGAGCAGTTGGCACACAGGGCTTTTGGAGATATTCGTGGCGTAGGAGAAGGCGCCATCCAAAATTGGGTTTCACACAAGGCATATTTGCTAGATTTGGAGAATGAGGCTAATTGTTCTGTTTTGCTTCCTCAAAATGTTGTTCGTCAGGTTATTAATAATAATTATTCCTTGGATCAGTTCCGTGGAATGGTAATTAATCTCCATGACCAGTTTAAATCTTTCAATGCAACTGATGTTGACACCTTCCTTTTGTTTGTAAATCAAAAGAAGAAAATCAGTGGTTTTCTTCGAGAAATCCGGAATCGGCAGTAGCAGTTGCAGGGCTTCGAAGAGGCAAGAAGCGGAAAGTTTTTCCATTGCCTTTTTCCGGTTCGAAAAAACTTTTCCATCGTATGTGAATCGCCCGTTTAGGAGGCCTTTCGCGCTTCGATGGTTGCAAGGCCTCCCGTCGTGCCCTGTTGGGAGGGGCAATATGATATAAATGTTTTATCTATACAAGTATTTTGTTTATGGAAAAGATAAAGATTCTAAAGATTAACAAAATCGAAAAAAAATCCATTGAAGGTTTGAACGGTTATTATTATGCTATGACCATAGTGAGCGACTATGATGGTCTTGAAAGAGAAGTGTTTATGGGGTTTAGAGCGGATGGTACAGAAATATATGCCAATGATTATAATAATAATGTTCAGTTTCATTTTGTTGATAAGAAGATAGATATCAAGCAATGTAAATCAGGTGGTGAGTATAAAGTGAACGCTGTTAAAATGAAGTGTCCGGAGATGGTGGCATCAATTATTGTACAGACCCAACCTCATCAGGATTAGAAACCAAAATTTATAGTCAAACTTATATGTCCCAAAAACACAATCTATTACCTCTGGCGCTCATTGCGGCGGTGGCATTTTCGTGCAAGAAGAACAATTTTGCCGAGGCGTGGCAGGTGGCTCAGATGCAGGTGCAGATGGCCGAGGTTAACGGCTCGATTTCAAAACTGGAGCAGGCGGACGAAGCCTTGAAGGGCGACATCAAGGCGCTCGAACAGATGGCAGCCCGCTTGCAGACGGATATTGAATCGGCAGAAGGCGACATCGCCGCTTTTCGCGCCAAAGCGCAGGAAAAATTGGACTCGGTCAATACAGTCCTGAACGGCTTGAAAGCCAAAGATGCGGCGCTGGAAGGTCAGATGGCATCATTGCGCGACTGGGCGAGCGAGACCTTCACGACGAAAGAGCAGTACGCGCGGCCACAATGACTGAAATCACGACTGTCAAGGAAAACATCAATACCTTCTGTACCTCTCTCGCCGGTTTGACGACCTCGGTCACCCAACTCCAGACCACCCTGGCAGAGGTCCAGGCGCAACTGCTGTCCTTGCTGGGGCGGGTTGAAGATTTGGAAGATAATTCTGCGGGACTGATAGCCCGGATCCAATCGGTCGTCGTCCTGCCCGACTATGCGGATGGCAGCGTCTCCTGCTCGTCGGGAGATAATTATTTCCAATTTGAAGTCTTTCCTTCGGGTACGGCAGGTTTGCTGGCGCAAGCCCCCTTGACGGCATATACGATGAAAGCGATGTACACCAAGACCAAAGCGCCGTCTTTCGTCTCTCTGCCAGTCTCGGCGGTCGAGGCCGATGGGGATATCTTGATTGTGACCGCCAGCGGAGCGCAACTCAGCAGTGAATTTTTCTCCGGAACAGTCCCGGCCAATGCGGCCCTGCAAATCCAATCCGAGTCGGGGCATTATTCCACTGCCTATTTCCCGCTCCACAGGGCCAGTGCCGCACTTTCTCCACAGCCTTTTGATGTTGAGACGGATTTGTCTGCCGCTGCGACGGCCAATTGTTATGTCGTTGCTGCTGCCGGACGATACAAGTTCAAGGCAGATGTGAAAGGCAACAGTACGACCACCCTGGATGGTACGCCATCTTCCGCCGCGCTTTTGTGGGAGTCCTTCGGGACCTCGACAGCCCCTTCGGAGAACGATATTATCGCATCTTTGTCCTACGAAGACGGATATGTGAAATTTGAGACGCCTTCTACCTTGCAAAACGGCAATGCTGTCATCGCTGTCAAGGATGCGTCCGGAAATATCCTCTGGTCCTGGCATATTTGGGTGTGTGCCGGTTATGATCCGATTGCCACTTCGCAAGTGTATTACAATGATGCAGGTGTGATGATGGACCGGAACCTCGGCGCCACCTCCGCCACGCCTGGGGATGTCGGTGCATTGGGGCTGCTGTACCAATGGGGCAGGAAAGACCCGTTCCTCGGGAGCAGCAGTATCTCGTCAAGCACTAAGGCTGCCTCCACGCGCTCGTGGCCATCTCCGGTGTCATCCAGTTCTTCCAACGGGACCATAGCCTATGCTACAAGCCACCCCACGACTTTCATCACTGAAAACTCCAGCAACGACGACTGGTATTACACAGGCAGTTCTTCCACGGACAATACCAGATGGCAGAGTAGCAAGACGATTTACGATCCCTGTCCTTCCGGTTGGAAAGTCCCGGCAGGCGGCAGCAGCGGTGTCTGGTCCAAGGCGGTAGGAAGCGGCAGTTCTTTCAGCGGCTATCCTTACGACTCCACGAACAAGGGCATGAACTTCTCCGGCAAGTTCGGCAGCGCCTCCACCATCTGGTATCCTGCTTCGGGTTGTCTGGACGACGTCGACGGCAGCTTGGACTATGTCGGCTACTACGGCCTCTGGTGTTCCTGTTCGCCCGATGGCGACTACGCGTACGCCCTCTACCTCAGCCTCAATGGCAATGTCTACCCGTCGGACGACTACGACCGCGCACTCGGCCTTTCCGTACGTTGCCTCCAAGAATAAAGAAAAAAGAAGCGTATTAAGCGAGAGAGCGTAAGCGTTGCGGGAGCGAGGGTGGAAAGATTTTTCGAGATCCCTTTTTTCGGGGCTCGAAAAACTTTTCCCCTCGCGCGTAGGCCTCTCGCGCTTCGATGGCTTTGCGGCCTGTTGTCGCGCCCTGTTGGGTGCGACAGGCGGCAGGCCCCTTTGGGGCCAGGCCGCAAAGGCCGGCAGCCGGCGAAGCGCCGGTCCGCTGCGGCTTCCATCGTTCCGCTTTTTGAACTGCCCGGGTGTTCTGAATGGGGTAAGAGAGGCGTG
>CADBLM010000145.1 GCA_902795445.1 uncultured Bacteroidia bacterium | reverse complement strand
GTACCATATCGTGACGGTGACGGGCGCTACGAATACCGGTCTGTTTTCCGACCTGTGCGGTTCCGTCAGCAACCTGGTCATCGGTTCGTCGGACGGTCAGACTTGGGACGGCGTTTCCCATATCCGCCACGCCTGGGCCAATACATCCGCCTGGGCGAATATCGGTTCTGTCTGCGGCCGTCTCAGAAAGAATTCTTCCGTGTCCGGCGTGACGAATTTCGCCAAGGTGGAAATCCTTTCGTCCGATGAAGGAAAAGGGCGTCTGGGAGGAATCGCCGGGTTTGTCGGGGAAGAAGGCGTGTCCCTGTCCCATTGTACCAACCACGGAACTTTGCTGAACAGCCAGGCCTCCGCTTGCGCCATCAATTCGGTCATCGGAGGCATTGTCGCGTCTGCTGAAGATTCGGCCATCCTGGAAGATTGTCTCAATACCGGTTCCGTGACCAGTTACAATGCCAACGCCCGTTGGATTGGCGGAATTATGGGATGTACCAACGGCCGGGCGGCCGTCGGCACCGAAACGGATCTGGTTTGGGGCTCTACGCTTACGCGTTGTTATAATGAAGGAGCGATTGCCGCTTATGACGGTCCGGACGGTCTCTCTCTTGGCGGTATTGTCGGTTATTTGTCCGGAGGTACGCTGGAAACCTGTGAAAACAGGGCGGGCGGCAGCATTACCTATGCCGGAACGACCGGGGTGGTCGCCGTCATCGGCGGCGTCGCCGGCCGCGTGGGAACCGGCAACGACAATTTGTTGAAAGCTTGTTTCAACCGGGCTTCCCTGATAACGGACAGTCCTTACGTCAACCGCCTTGGCGGTCTGGTAGGACAGTGGTCCGTCGCCGCTTCCTATGCGGGAACGGAGGGAACGGCCTGTGCTGAAAATTGTATCAACGATGCGGTCGTGGCCAATTCTTCCACGGAAAACGTGAAAGATATCAATGGCGTAAACGTGGAGCTGCGGGTCGGCGGCCTGGTCGCTACCGTTGCCGGGCAGGATTCCCGGCCGCTTACTTTCCGCAATTGTTCCAATAAAGGAGCGGTATCTTCCGTCAAACCCAGCGGGGTCGCAGGGTATGTGGGAGGTATCTGCGGATGGGCCAATTATACCACGATGGACGCCTGCAGCAACAGCGGCTCCATCTCTTCGACCAATACCGTCAGCAACCAGAATGTCGGCGGGCTGTTGGGATACGGTTCCACCATCGTGATTACGTCCTCCGACTCCACGCCTTCCTGCAATACCGGAGAGGTGACCGCCGCCGGAAGTACCATCGGTTATGTGGGCGGTCTGGTCGGTTCCCTTCGCGGAACGTCTCTCATTGATGCCGGCTCTTACAACAACGGTCCCGTCCACGGCAATCCCAGCAAGGCCGACTCTTGTTTCGGCGGCCTGGTCGGCGTCGTGGGAGAGGCAACGGCTCAGATAACCATCGAAGGTTCCGTTTCACAGGCGGTTGAGAACCGCGCAGCGGGAGCCGTTTCGACCAAAACGACCCAAAAAACCTATGTGGGCGGAATCGTTGCGCACGTCAGGCTTGGGACTGTCACTGTCAAATATGCCCGCAATTCCGCTCCGGTCTCCAAGGCGGTAGGCGGACACAGCATTCTCGGCGGCATCCTCGGAATGGCCGGATATAACGAAGCGGGCAATACGACCGTCCGCCTTGAAAACTGCGTCAATGCCGGCACGGTGACGGACAATGCCACCGCAACCAATCTTTTCCGCTGGGCGGGCGGTATTGTCGGCCGTACCCTCTTGTATGGCAAGAACGCTTCGAGCGTCAAAGGCGAGATTGCGCTTTCCGGCTGCCGCAATGAGGGGGCTGTAAGCGTGACCCTTTCCAGCAACAAGACCAGCGGCGTCTATGCGGCCGGTATTGTCGCGGGCAGTCCGAGGTATTGTTCGATTGAAGGCTGTTCCAATTCCGGTTCCGTCTCCTTTACCAACAAGACAGCCGGATACCGGGCTTATGCCGGTGGCATTTTCGGCGGCGATGCCGACCCTGACGCCCCGGCGGACGGTTCCATCTCCATTACCGCTTCCACCAATACCGGTGACATTACGGCCGTAACGGCCGCTTCGACGGCGGGACGCATCGGAGCGGGTGGCATCGCCGCGCATCTGAGTGCTGCCGGATGTACCTTGACCGGCAATATCGTCAGCGGCGGAACCGTCGTTGCGAAGAACGGCACGACCGTGCTGACCGGAGCCTCCACTACCGGCGGCAGCGGGGCCGTAGTGGGTGACTCCCAGGCGGCCGTGAGCGGGATGACCGCTACGGTTTCCAAGTCCGTTACCGTTGGCAATACGAGTTGGGCATCCGCCAGTTCGGCCGGTATGCTGGCTGCCTGGCTCTGTCCCAACAATTCCGGCATTACCGTCGAGTATGTGGATTGATATGAAGAGAACGCTTATCTTTTTTGTTGCCGGTATTTCCCTCCTGTCGGCGTGCCGGAAGGAGGGACCGGCGGAACCTTCCGTTCCGATATCGGTCACGTTCCACGTTTCCGCAGAACAGAAGGCGGATGCGTCCAAAGTGCATCTGACCGATGTCCCGGAGATGCTTTGGGATGATGATGACAGTCTGGCTGTTTTCGACGGCAGCGGCAAAAATCTGTTCCGGCTTTCCGCCCGTCAGGGCGCTGAGGCTTCTTTTGTCGGCCAGGTCTCCGGTTCGGCCGTTTCGTTTGCCGCGGTCTGTCCCTGGTCAGCAGCCGGGAACTGGTCCGACGGCTTCGTAACCGTGACGATTCCGTCCGAGCAATGCGTTCCGGACGGGATGAATGCGGACCCTGCCGCCCTGCTCTGTGTCGCTTCTGCGACATCGGAAAACCGGCAGTTGAGTTTTCGCAATCTCTTTTCCTTGATTAAAGTCAGCATTCCTTCTTCGGCAGCCGGCAAGGTGAGCAGCCTGGTCCTGCGTGGTAAATCCGGTGAGAAACTCGCCGGTACGCTCTCGGTCAAGCCCGGTGCCGTTCCCGTAATCACTCCGGTCTCCGCTGTTTCTTCAGTGACGCTCCGTCCTGCTTCGGGCGGGACTTTTGCGGCCGGAGATTATTTCTTCGCAGTCATACCCGTGCAGTTTACGGCTGGTTTCGTCATCGATATGACCCGCAAGGACGGTTGCAGCGCCAGCAAGGAAACGGACAAACCGCTTTCTCTGGCCCGCAATGAGGGCAGCAACCTGGCGGATGTCGTCACCGGCCTGAACTGGACGACCACCCTTTCGACCCGTGAACAACTTTTCGCCTGGAATGCCAATTATTCCTCGTGGACGGCGGACGATGTCGTCACCTTGGGCGCGGATATCGATATGGGTATGCAGGAATGGACGCCGCATACCTTCCGGGGTACTTTCGACGGCCGGGGACACAAGCTTTATCATATCAATGTCGCCAATGTCCAGTATGCCGGTTTCTTTTCCGACCTGTATGGAACGGTCAGCAACCTCACGCTCGGCACTGCGGACGGAGAAGTTTATGACGGGAGCAGCCTCGTCCGCCACGAGACGACCACCATTACCGGCTGGTCGTATGTGGGTTCCGTCGCGGGCCGGCTCCTGAATCCCGGTTCCGTCAGCGGGGTGACGAATTTCGTCCCGATAGAACTGGGCGCGGGCGACACCCAGAAATGTTGTATGGGCGGAATCGTCGGCTACAGTTCCTCCAAGGCCGAATGGACCTTTGACGCTTGTGTCAATCACGGGGATATTTCCAATCTGGCTGATGCATCTTCGGTCAATACCAATGTCGTGGGCGGTATCGTTTCCAAATGTGACGCCGCGACGGGCATTCGTCAATGTATCAGTGACGGCCGCATCATCATCGACAATCCCAAGGTCCAGTGGATAGGCGGCATCATCGGTGCGACCAACGGCTTTGCGGCCATCGACAATTCGGCCAGCGGCACCTTCGTCATCCGTCTGGAAGATTGTACCCATAGCGGTTCCATCGAACTTCGGCGGGCTTATTCGCCTTGTGTGGGCGGTGTGACCGGTCTCCTCTGCGGCGCCGACCTGCTGCGCTGTGCCAATACGGGCAGCGTCACCTCATCTATGGCGTCCGAACTTAAAATAGGCGGCATTGCGGGCAAATTTGACAAGTTTAACGCCTGTACCCTCACGGACTGCACCAACGGCAGTGCCGATGACTGGCAGAAAGGCCGGCTCACCTATGCGGCCGCTACCGGAACGGCATACGCCTATATGGGCGGAATCCTCGGCAACGCTCCTTCTGCTGCCACGGGTGCGCTGACATTGACCCGCTGCAACAATTATGCGGAACTCGTGACGGAACACGGCTATGTGCGGGAATTGGGCGGCATTTCCGGCCGCCTCAATCTCAGCGGCTGCGATTTCCTGATGGAAGACTGTCACAACTACGGGACCATCCGCAACAATTCCGCCGTCGAGGCCGGAGAAAATACCGTGGCCGGGCTGGTTGCCAACCTGACTTGCAAAAACGCAGCGGCCGTATCCATCCTCAACTGTTCCAATGAAGCGCCGGTCCGCAGCGACAAGCCTTGTTCGGCCAATGGTTACCTCGGCGGTCTGGTTGGAACGGGCAACAGGGTCTATCTGAAAAACTGCGTCAACAAGGGGGCGGTCACGGCCAATGCCGTCAGAAGTTCCTATATGGTTGGCGGTATCGCCGCTTTCCTCTCGGCAGGTACGGTGGAAGGATGTGCCAACAGCGGTGACGTGTATGACAAGATGACCTCTTATTGTTCCGGCAAATATCGTACGGTAGGCGGCGTGCTGGGAAGGGCGGACAAGTCTTCCGTCGTAAGCGGCTGCACCAATACCGGTGCCGTTTCCGCCGATTTCAACACCAACAATCAGTTGGCGGCGGTCGGCGGTATCTGGGCAGACCCCCGGGGCGGCGCGGTCTGTCGCGACAATGTCAACCGGGGAGCGGTACGGGCTACGAATGTCAGTTCAACTTCGCCTCACGCCTTTGCCGGGGGCATCATCGGTTCCGACAACGAGACTTCCGGCGGTGCCGTGGTCATATCCGGCAATGTCAACGAGGCCGACATCAAGGCGGTGACGAACTCGGCGGCGGCCAAAATCGGCGCCGGAGGCCTGTCCGGCCGTCTGGTAATGAGCGACCCTGCGGGCATTGCGGACAACAGCGTCCTTTCCGGCTCCATTACCTGCCTGTCGGCGGGTGCGGCCGTGTCGGCAGCCGATACCGGCGGACCGGGTGCAGCCTGCGGCATCTGTGAACTTGACGGGACCTGGCCGATAACGGTCGGCAGTTCCCTCACGGTCGAAGGCAAGAGGTATGCGGATGTCCAAAGTTCCGTTATGTCGCTTTCCCTTTGGGCCTGTCCCCTCAACCGCGGTTCGATTACGGTCACTTTGCAATAATTGCTTATGAAAAAATACAGGATTCTTCTTTTTTTCTCTGCCCTGCTTCTTGTGGCTGTATCTTGCGGCAAGCAGGCGCTCCAGGATCTGGGTACGCGCCTGGACGGTCTCGAACTTCGTGCAAGCCGTCTTGAAGAACGTTGTAAACGCCTCAACAGCAATATCGCAACCTTGCAGGGTCTCGCTGAGATTTCTCAGGAATATGACAAGATTGCGTCGTTGGAAGAGGTGGTGGAAGATGGGGTCGTGACCGGTTACAAGGTCCATTTTGTCTTCCACAGTCCCCTTACCCTGCATCTGGGCCGTAACGGTCTCGACGGGAAGGACGGTGTGGACGGAACACCCGGCAAGGACGGTGATCCCGGCAAGGACGGCGTCGTGCCTGTGGTCGGGGTGGAGACCGTCGCCGGTGTCCGTTACTGGACGCTGGACGGTCAGCCTCTGCTGGACAGGGACGGGAATCGCATTCCCTTGGTCGTTACGGGCGGATCCGTGAAAGACGGAATCACGCCCCGGCTCAAAATCGACGGCGGGAAATGGTATTATTCCATCGACGAGGGACTGACCTGGACCTTATACGACATTGATGTCCAATATGGAGACGGCAATATTTTTACGGAGGTCAGGCGGGAAGGCGATGAGGTCGTCTTCTCCCTCCGCTCCGGGGAGCCGTTCCGCATTCCGGTCCGGAAATCGCTTTCCATCGGGCTCAATCCCTCTCAGCGCCTTGAGGTCAATGCGACGGCCGTTCTGTCCTATGCCGTGGAAGCCGAGGGTTCTGTGGAAGTGTCCGCTTTTGCCGAGGGGCAGTGGCGTGCCGTCGTGGAAAGTCCTTCCGCCCAATCGGGGAACATCACGGTGACGGCCGGTCCGTCCGGTTCAAGAGCCCTCCTGACGGTTATCGCCACGATGGCCGACGGACAGTCTGCGTATGCCGTAATAGAATGTGTCGCCTTATGAAAAAGATTTATTGTCTCATCCTTCCGCTGGCGCTGTCCTGCACCTCGGTCGATATCAACACCCTCAACGGCCGTCTTGATGCCGTGGAGGCGGAACTGGCCCGCCAGGAGGCACAGGTACTTCGCCTGAATACGGATATCCAGGCCGCAGAAAATGTATTTGACGCGATGAGCAAGGGCACGTTGATCATTTCCTGCAATGCGCTTGAAGACGAGTCCGGCTGGTGCATCGGTTTTTCAGACAATACATCCGTCACGCTCCGGAACGGAACGGACGGCACCGATGGCACTGACGGGCAGCCGGGAGACGATGCGGCTGACGGCAGCGACGGCGTGTCTCCCGTCATCGGCGTGGCCTTGGATTCGGACGGAGCCTATTATTGGACGCTCAACGGCGAGTGGCTTCGAGGGACGGACGGGCAGCTGATTCCCTTGACCTTGTCAACGACGCAGGGCCGTCCGGGGGTAGTCCCTCAGTTGCGTATCCGGGACGGTATCTGGCAGGTTTCCGTCGATCGCGCGGCCAGTTGGCAAAACCTTGGCCCCGTCACGTCGGGAACGGCTTCTCCCTATATCTTTTCCGCCGTCAGCAATGAGGAAGACTGTGTCCGGTTGACCTTGAACGGGAGCGGACAGGTGCTGACGATGCCCAAGTTGCTGACACCGAATCTGACGCTGGACGGATGGGAAGGAGTCGCCGTCGTTCCCGGGCGCAGCGTTGATATCGCCTGGTCCGTGGCCCACGCCGTCGCGGGTACCCGCGTTTCGGCGGTTGCCAACAGCGGATATTCGGTGCAGGTTATCGCTTCTTCCGTCTCGGAAGGCATTCTGCGGGTGACGGCTCCTTCCGCTTTGACGGATGCACAGGTGCTGGTGACCGCCGATAATGGTTTCGGGCGTATTTGTATGCGGGTCATCCGTTTCGAGAAGGGGACGCTGATGGTGTCCGGATTGGAAACTCCCGGTTCAATAACCGATTTTGACTGGTAATCGAATGATGAAAAGACTGATATTGTTTTTATGGGTTCCCGTCTGTCTGCTGGCGGCCTGCAATCAGGCGGAGATGGCAGAGATGGACCGTCGCGTAACCGAACTGGAACAGAGGCAACAGGCTCTCTCTCGGCAGTTGCAGGATATAGAGAAAGATGTCAATGCGCTTTCTGCCCTGATGGATGCTTATGCCAAAGGGTTCCACGTCACTTCTGTGGAAGAAGTCCGGAAAGACGGAGCGATTATGGGTTGGAATGTAAGTTTCGACCGTCATCCCTCCATCCTCCTTCGCAATGGCGCCGACGGCCGCAACGGCCACGTGGGAGTCGATGGCCCTGACGGAGTCCCGGGTCGCACGGGAAATTCTCCCCAGGTAGGTGTCACCCGTTCGGATGGCGCCTGGTACTGGACCGTGGACGGACAGCTGCTCCGGGATGCTTCCGGCCAGCCCGTTCCGGCATCGGCCAGTTCGTCCGAAACGCAGGCCAAAGATGGCCTTACGCCCGTCATAACCATCGAAAACGGGATATGGGTGGTGACCGTCGGCGGGACCCGTACCGAATGGACGGCCGTGTCCACGACGGAAGCCGTCGTGGAAGACGGTATTTTCTCCTCCGTCGCTACATCCGGCAACCAGGTGAACGTGACGCTTAACGACGGAACCCTGCTTCAGCTGCCTTTGCAGCAGGCCTTTTCCATTACCCTTTCCAAGGTTTCCGACCGGGTGCTTACTTATCAGGCCGTCGGAGCCGTTGCCGCAGTGACGGTCAGCATCATCGGGGACGGTGCCTGGCAGGTCGGCGTGTCTGCATCTTCCGGTTCTGCCGGCACCGTCAGCCTGACTGCCCCCAGTCCCCTGACAGATGCCCGTTTCCTGCTCCTCGCGACTGACGGGAGCAATCAGACTACAGCTTCTTTTATTATTACAGACGGAATCATCAACCTATGAAAACACGAAGAACCATTCTGCTCCTGCTGTTGTGTACGACAGCTTTTCTCTTCGCCGGTGCAGTCCCGGGTGTGGCAGCCCCGTTGCCAGGTACGGGCGCGGATGAAAACGGCGAACCGCTTGCCGGGGCTTTTGTCACCAGCGCCGACGGCAAACGCGGCTCAATGACCGATGAAAAGGGCGTCTTTTCTTATGATGCCAGGCAGGGAGAACAGACCGTCACGGTCTCTTTCCTGGGGTATGTGACCCAGACCGTCTCAATCAGCGGCAAATCCGCACTGAAAGTCGTCCTTCTTCCCGACAAGGAAAATGAACTGGATGAAGTCGTCGTCATCGGTTATGGAGAGGTGAAGAAATCCGACCTGACCGGTTCCGTCGTCAATGTCAAGATGGGAGACGTCAAAGAGTCGTCCGGCCTGTCTGTCGGACAGGCGCTGCAGGGACGTATCGCCGGTGTGGATATTATGTCAACTTCCGGTGCCCCCAGCGAGGGGACTTCCATCCGTGTCCGCGGAACCCGTTCCATCACCGCATCCAATGAGCCTCTGATTGTCGTGGACGGTGTGATGGATGTCGTCAACGACCTTTCCCTGCTCAATCCGGAAGACATCGAGTCCATCTCAATGCTGAAAGATGCTTCCGCGACGGCCATCTATGGGTCCCGGGGAGCGAACGGCGTCATTATGGTCAAGACCCGGGCCGGCACTACATCCCGCCCGAGGGTCAACCTCAGCCTTGAGGCCGGTATCTCGCAGATGGCCCGCAAACTGGATGTGATGAATGCGTCCGAGTTTATCCGGTATTACAACGACTACCGTTATTTCCGGGCGGGCCAGAATTCCGGCCAGCCGCTCTATCTCGACCCTTACGCCTACGGGCAGGGGACGGACTGGCAGGATGCCATTACGCGCATCGCACCTTATCAGAATTATAACTTCTCGCTCAGCGGCAAGGAGAACAAACTGGATTATTTCGCCTCCATTTCCTATGTGGACAACCAGGGTATCATCAAGGATTCCTACGAGCGGCGCGTGGCGGCCCGTCTGAACATCGGATACCAGATTCTCAAGTGGCTCAAACTTTCCTACAAGGGAAGTTATACCTTCCGCAGGGCCGGGGCCAACAAGGCCAACATCGGCGGGACCAATCTCAACAACGGCGCCATCTATCTGTCTCCCCTCATCGGACTCTACGACGAGATGAACCCCTTGTATGAAAACGGAACGCGCATCGATACGCCGCTGACCTCCATCGAACGTCGGACGAGTTATATCGACCGCCACGATGTCATCAATACCATCGTCTTGGATATCAAACCGCTCAAGGGCCTCGTCATTTCGTCCAAGAACACCCACAAAGTGTTCCATCGCCAGGATTTCGACCTGCGTCCGAACACCCTGACGAGCCGTCTGCCCGAACAGGGCGCCCGCGCTTATCGCTACGAGTCCGACCATATCCGCCTTTTGTCAGACAATACCATAACCTATAATCACGATTTTACAGGGGGACATCACCTGGACGCGATGGCCGGTTTCTCCGTTTCCTACGTGTGGGCCAATACGGTCGGCGTAACGGCGGACGGCATCGTTTCCGACGATATCAAATGGTACAACCTCAACGCGATTGCCAGCAAGGAAAACTACACCATCTCGTCTTCCCATACGGAAACGACCAAACTTTCCTGGATGGCCCGGGTCAACTATAATTACGGCGGCCGGTATTACCTGACGGTGACGGGTCGTTATGACGGTTCTTCCAGCTTCGCGGCCAATCAGAAATGGGGCTTCTTCCCTTCCGCCGCGCTCAAATGGGCGGCCAAGAAGGAACAGTTCCTCAAGCGGGTCACCTGGCTCAATGAACTGTCTGTCCGTACCAGCGTCGGCCTGACCGGTAATGATGCAATTGCCGCCTATCGTTCCCTGGAGGCCTACAACACCAATACGACCGCCTATGTCTTTGACGGGACCCAGCCGATGGCGGCATATATTTCCCGCCTGGCCAACCCCGACCTGACTTGGGAGAAGACGATGATGGTCAGTGCCGGATTGGATGCCGCCTTCCTGAAAAACCGTATCCGGCTGACCCTGGACGGCTATTATTCCCGCACGACCGACTTGCTGCTCAATGTCCAGACGGCGACGGCGACAGGCTATACCAGCCGTTTCCAGAATCTCGGCTGTACGACCAATGCCGGATTTGAGGTGAGTATTGAAAGCCGCAATATCCAGACCCGTCATTTCCAGTGGCAGACGGCCTTTACGCTGTCCCACAATGAACAGATGGTCAACGATATCGGGAACGAAGAGTATGTGGTCGCGCTCTCCAGCGCCGGCAACAACTCCTATATGATGTATGGCTACAAGAGTGGTTATCCCCTCAACGCAATGTGGGGATTCCAGTATGCCGGTCCCTGGAAGAGCCAGGAAGAAATCAACCGCAACAAATATACGCATACTTATGCGTCCGTACTGACAGCCGCGCCCGGCATTCCCCGCTATGTCGATCAGAACGGAGACGGCATCATCAGCCAGGAAGACTTGTGCTACCTCGGGCAGAGCGACCCTTGGCTCTACGGCGGATTGCAGAACACCTTCAACTGGAAGAACTGGAAACTGTCCGTATTCCTGTCCTATTCCCTGGGCGGCAAGATTTACAACTACTCCGAAATGTTTATGGCGGGCGGCAATTCCTGCAACCAGTATCGTTATATGTTGGACGCCTGGCACCCGGTACGCAACCCGGACGGGTGGTATCCGAGAGCGGGTACGGACGATGCTTTCGTGCCGAGTACGCTGATGATTCACGATGCATCCTATCTTCGCCTGAAGACGGTCAGCATCTCCCGGGATATCTATTTCCGCAATTTCAAGTTGTTCAAGAGTATGACCATTACTTTGAAGGGTGACAACCTCTGGCTTTGGACGGGGTACAACGGCTTTGACCCGGACGTATCGACCGAGAATGACGGTTCCGTCCTCCGCCGCGTGGACCGGGGTGCCTATCCCAAGGCCCGCCGCATTACCCTGGGTGTCAAAATCAATTTCTAACACAATGAGCATGAAGAAGATTATATATCTTTCCGGCCTGCTGCTGGCCACTGCGGCCTGCGCCTTGATTGAGGAGCCGACCTTCATTAACCAAAGCCGTTTCTATAAGAACGAGGCCCAGTGCCGTGCCGTCGTCAATGGCGTATATATCCCCATCCAAAGCATCTTTACTTCCACGATGTCGCTGGTGACCGAATGTCAGACGGACCTTTATTATTGCACGAGCACGACCCAGGACGCCCAGCTTCAGATTACGCCCTCCAAACCGGAACACGGGGATGTGGTCTGGCGGTATTCGTACCGGGGTGTCGATTTGTGCAACGAAGCCATCCACTGTATATCGGCCAGTACCGACGTGACCGATTCCCTGAAAAAGGTGATGACCGCCGAGTGCCGCGTGATGCGGGCGATGTACTACTACTGTCTGACCAATATGTTCAACGGCGTCCCCTTTTATACGGCGCAGGTGAATACCTATGCCGTTCAAGACAGCATCCGCTATCTTCCCCGCACCGATGCCAATGTCATCCGTCGTTTCCTGTATAAGGATTTAAAGGAAAACGCCCTGCCCTATTTTACTGAGGAAAACGGCTTGAAATGCAGGGCCTGCGACGCTCCCTACAAGCGTTCCGGCTATGCACACGCCCTGATGCTGATGGCGAAATTCGCGATGTGGTACGGGGACTATACGGAGGCCATCTGGGCGTTGGACAAACTGGAAGAAATCTATGGGGATTTTACGGAAGCCCGTTATCCGCTCGATGACATAATGTGGCGTTATAAACACGTGCCGGAGACGATTTTCGAAATTCAGCACGAGTATGACCTGGCCGGCGTCAAGTACTACGGAAGCGTCGCCAAGATTATGATGCCGCCCCACAGCAGCGGTTATGTCTTTGACGGGATTCTCCTGTATGGCTATGGCAATACCATTCCCGCTGCCAACTGCGTGCGGGCCAACCTGCGGTTCGGCGGTTTCCGGACCAATGCCAGCGGCGGAGAAGCAGCCTCTACGGCCGGTTCGCTCTTCGGTCCGCTCCCGATGAAGGCGAATGCCTATTCCGCTTCGTTCGGCCGATATACCGTGCAGATGGATATGGATGCCATCCGTTCCGGCGTCGTCCGGGGAGAGAAATTGGACCGCCGGGCTGTCTACAAGTTCGGAATGGGCAATCTGGAAACGGGAGAGATTTTCAACCAGGCCCGGGACAACGGCGTCTGCTGGGTCGGACAGCAGTTCTGGTGCCCGAATATCATCAACAATTACGACTCCAACAATTATCGCCTGTTCCGCTACGCCGATGCCATCCTGATGCTGGCGGAATGCTGGTGCGCGGAACAGAATTCCTCCAAGGCGATGGCGTATCTCAACAAAATCCGCCGCCGTGCGGGGGTGGATGAAGTGACCGCCTTTTCCGGTTATGAAGATCTGATGCTGATGATTCGCAACGAAAGGGCCCGCGAACTGGCCGGCGAAGGACATCGCAAGTGGGATTTGGTCCGCTGGGGAATCTGGTATGATCAGACCTACAACAATACCAGCAACGCACAGTTGAAGGAAAATATGCGCCCGTATCACGAGTACTATCCCATTCCCGACACCCAATGCTCTTTGTCAAAATACATCCTGGACAATCCCGAATACAAGAAAACCTATTGATAACGAAGATGAAAAAATTTCTGACCCCGATACTGGTCGTGCTGCTGACTGCCGCCTGCCAGCAAAAATATGTGGACCGCTACGATTCCCTGGCCGTTGACCGTACCTATCTCAGTGTGGAATGCACGGCATCCACCATCCCTGTGATGGTGTATTACTCCGGTCCATGGACGGCTGTCATTGCCTCCGATTGCGACTGGGCTTCCCTCAACCGTAATTCCGGTGACAAGATAGACGCCATCTATGTGACATTCCAGGAGAATACCGGTGTGGCGCGGGAGACGACGCTGACCTTGTCCAATAATAAGAATGAAAGCATATCCATCCAGATTAACCAAAAAGCGGGCATCTGAAAAAAAACAATCCGTATGAACAGAGCAATCTCTTTTCTGGCCGCGGCCGCGATGATTCTTTTTGCCGCCTGCCGGCCTTACGATGACAGCGAGTTGAAGGTCATCGAAGAACTGGCCGTTACCGAAACGGACATCGTTGTCAACGATGGTGGCGGTCTGGTCTCTTTCAATGTGTTTTCCGGGGGGAAGGTGGATATCAGTGTCGAAGGCGGATGCCCCGACTGGCTGGAGGCTGATGTCTGGACCCTGGACGGTGACGGGGCGGTCAAACTGTTCCTGCAGCCCAACAATTCCTGGCTGCGTATGGCCGTGCTGAATGTCCGTCTGGCTGGTTCTTCCCGGATGCAACAGGTGCGTGTCAAGCAGAAAGGCGTCGAACAGTACCTGGAAGCCGATGCTCCCTTTTCCGTCCTGGACGGACGGGCGGGCGGGAAACTGTCGTTTGACATCCAGACCAATATGCCCACCTCCGCCCTGCAGCGGAATGTGTCTTATATGGGACTTGAAAAGGGCTGGATTACCGATGTCAGCATCGTCGGCAATCAGGTGCAGGTGACGGCCGCGGCCAATCCGTCGGACCTGTGCCGCCGGGCCAGCTGTGACATCAGCTGTGTCAACGGTTGGGGCGAGACCCTTTCCGTTCGCTTCTTCATTACCCAGACAAATTTTGAGGGGAAAGCCGGTAAGGACTTGTCCATCGCCCGGCTCAAGGCGTTAGCCAGTGAGGACGGTACCGTTGTGGAGGACGATTATCAGATAGAAGGCATCGTCGTCAGCGATTGTTCCAGTGCGAATATGGATCTTAATCCGGCGCTTACGTTCGAGACGGTCGATACGGATTATTCCCTTGCGACGGCCTATATCGAAGGAAAGGACGGCAGCTGGGGCCTCCGTCTGCACTTTGCCTCGAAAGAGGAAAACCTGCTCACTTTTGGCAGCAAGGTGGTTCTGAATCTTTATCAGACAACGCTCCTGCGGGAAACAGACCCCGAGCGGTATTCCGTCCGGAATGTGACCCGCTGGAATATCGTATCTTCCGAGCCGGGAGCCGTCGTTCCGGTCAAGTCCAGGACCATCGCCCAACTCACCGATGACGATATCTATACCTATGTTTCGTTGAAGAATACGGAATTCGCCTTCAAGGAAGGCACGTATGCGGATGTTTATGAGCCTTATTCCGATAAACTGGACGGATGGGCCAGTCTGTTGGTTGACGCTGAGGGAAAGGGTATCTATGCTCCGGTCAATATGGCTTGCAGCTGGCGGCGCACGGGCGGCGGTGTCCCGAAGGGGGTCGGTACGACCAGTGGCATCATCGTGCATCACGAGATGCCCCGGCTGGGCGATGCCGGCCGTTATCAGATCCGTGTCGTTGACGAGGAAGGCTTCGCCCAGGGCAGTTCGGGGGCCGTACTGAAGGATTTTGCCTATTGGATTAACTCTTATGGCAACCGCAACAAGTATGCCGCGGTCAACAGCCGCTACGCTTACGACAAGCTGGCTACCATCATCCCTTCCAATGACATCCTGACTTCCGGCGCCACGACGGCCGTCGCCGAACTCCGCAGCGAGAATACCGTCATTCCGGTCAGCCGTCCGGCCGACCCTTATACGACGGCGAATTACTATGTCAATCTGACGCCGGACAACGACGGCACTTCCAAGACCTATGTCGGTATCGGCGACATCACGACGACCCACGATTGGTTCCGCTGGGATGAGACGACGCACGAAGTCACCGGCTATAACGGTCTCGTGTTCGATTTCTCGACCCGGAACCTGTCGGCCTCTTCGCTGACCTTCTCCTTTGATTTCGCCGGCGGTTATCTCAGTGCGAGCGTGGCCCGTTCCTGGCCGGCGCACTGGTGTGTGGAATATTCGCTGGACGGGGGAAATACCTATACCCTGGTCCGCAACTGCGTGACGGATAAGCCTTATGTCCATATGCGGGGGCTTCCCTATGCCAAGGCCTTCCTCAACGGACAGTGGTACTTTACCGGAGCCCAGGCAGGAATGGGATTCTCCCAGCATCATTTCGTGCTGCCTTCACAGGTGCTGGGGAAAGACAATGTGCGTCTGCGCCTGCGACCCTATGACAGGACCATCGTCTCCCTGCCTTTGGTGTGGACGGACGATATCGAGCAGTCCGAGATTGATTATACGACGGATGTGGACATCCGCATCAGATTCGGTTTCTTCTATCTCAGATACCGGTAGGGAAATACCAAGTGATTTGTGCCAGAGATGATGAAAAGAATTATTCCGTTGCTTTTGCTTTTGTGTCAGTTTTTCCCGGCTTGTCAGAAAAACAGCGCTCCGTCGGTCCCGGAAGGGGGCGGTGGGGGTGGGAAAACACCGGTCTATGGTGAGGCCGACCTCCTGAACCTGAGTTTTTCATCCGACGCTACGGCGCAGGATGTCTCCCGGCTTCGCAATCCCGTCGTCACCAATGCCGGATTTATCCTCTCGTCTTACTTTGACAGCCAGTACGGGCGATACATCCCCCATTTCGGAGGCAATGCCGAAGCAAAGGTCGGCAGCGGATACTATCGGATTGATTATTTCAACAATGCCGCCTTGAAGGAAGCCCTGCTGAAAGGTTTTTCCTTGGAAGTGGTCTTTTCCATCGACGCCTTGCCTTCTTCCGCAACCGGTTCGGCCGTCGTCTCTTCCCTCCAGTCGGCCGGATTCGGACTGTCGGTGGACAAAGGCGGTAATCTTTGTTATGACCTGTATGCGCCGAAACTCATCAGCCTCAAGAGCGGAAACGGAACGGTCAAGGCCGGATCTTACCATCACGTCGTCGCCCAGTATGACCCGTCTGCCGGAAAGGCGATGATGTATCTTGACGGAGAATTGAAGGCAAGCGCGGCGGCCGGCTCTTTGGAACTGCCTTCGGCCTCGTCCGCTGCCTGGCTGTGCGTGGGCGCGGATTGCAGTTCTTCTCTCAATTATGCGGAAAGGACCTTCAAGGGCGATATCCCTTATGTCCGGATGTATTCTTCCCAGCTTACGGCCCGCAGCGTCGCGGAAAATCAGCTTTCGCTCAAGCATCCCGCCGCAGAGGCCTTTTCCATTTCCGACCTCGCTTATCTGACGCCCTGCCAGGTGTCCGGTGGTTGCAAGTATTATATTTATGGAAAGGGTTTTTCCGCATCCGATGGGGTCGTCCTCTCCGGAGCCAGAGGCGAAACGGTCTGCACGACGGCATACAACAGCGGGGGATATGTGGTGGTGACGATTCCGACCTCACTGGTGTCCGGAAGGTACTCCCTTCTGCTTCGGCGCAATGCGTCCAGCCGGATGCTGGGCAGCGTGGAGTTTCAGGTGGCGACGACGCCCGGGGAAGGGCCCCGGACGAAAGTTTTCGCCCACCGTTGTAAGCACAACAATAATTCCGGTCCTTATGAGAATACGCTGGAGGCTTTCAAGGCCACGATGAGTGCCGGCATACTCGGCGCGGAGTTTGACGTGTGGATTACGACGGACGGAAAAGTGCCCGTCCATCACGACGGCGTCCTCCCGTCGGGGAAAACTTTTGAAACCAGTTCCTGGAGCGAACTGAAGAATCTCAAGCTCCCGACCGGGGAGCATCTTCCGCTGTTGGAGGAATTTTTGGATGAGGGCAAGAAAAACAGCCGGTTTATCCTCAATTTTGAGATTAAGGTCCACAAAGACAATCAGCGCAACCGGGCCTGCGCCGATGCCGTTGCCGAATTGATTTCCGCCAGGAATATGGCGACGCAGTGCCGGGTGATGTCCTACAGCGAAGTGGCGCTTGACCGCCTGAAAGAAAAGTTGCCGACCCTCAAACTGGACTATCTCGGGACTCAGGACCCGATGAATATCAAGAACAAGGGGTACGCCGGCATTTCCTATAATATGAATCTGATTTGCGCCCATCCCGAATGGGTGAAGCAGATGCACGACCTTGGTATGGAAGTGACGACCTGGACGCCTGAGACGGTCCCGGATATGATGACTTTCATCAATATGGATGTGGATTACCTGACCGTCAACGAGGTGGCGCTGGCCAAGACCGTTACCCAGCGCACCTATGTCTCAAAATAGATTATTTGGCTTTTTCACTCTTGTTTCATTTTTTCTTTTCTGGATTTTGCTTATATTTGTCAAAGAAAGCGAGCGTCCCTATATGATATCCATTCCAAACCCATCAAGCGATATGAGGCTATTGAACAACCTCCGCAGGCTTTGCGTCATCCTGGCATTGTTGTCGGCGGCTCTGCCCGGTCGGGCTGGCATCTATGAATCGCTCGCCGCCTGCTGCGGTGAGGCGGAAGGAGGGCTGATTGTCCGTCTTCCCATTCACGACGTGCCGGTCTTCGAGGGCATTATCCTGAGCGATATGTCCAGTCCCAACACGGCCCTCAATCCCAACCAGTCCTACGATATCGTAGATGTCGATTTCTCACGCAGAATCGCTTATGTCCTCCTGCCGGACAGCGGAAGGGGCGTCCGTCTGGAATTTGCCAAAAGCGATTACAACCGTCTCCGTCGTTTTGACCGGGTGCGTTTCAATCTCAACGGCTGCAAGGTCCGGATGGACCCTGTCACCCGCGCCATCCAGGTGACGAACGTGATGCCGGGACATATTGTCAGCCGCAAGGCGGGGGAGCCTTGCGAACCGGCCGTCCGCAGCATCGCGCAGTTGGGCAATGACGATGTCTATACGCTCGTGACGCTGCCGAAGGTGGAATTTGTCTTCAAGGAGGGCGCCATCGTCAATATCGACGAGCGCTTCTGCCAGTACGTCCCCGAACTGCACGGCGGGATGCGTACCCGGATGCTCTGTTATGCGGACGGAGCCGTCACGACGCTGCGGGATGACAAGGGAGATGGTATCGGAATGGCGGTCAATACGCTCTGCCCCTGGCGCAAGGAAGAAGTTCCTCTGGGGTCCGGAACGGTGACCGGCATCCTGGTCAGCGAGAAGAATCTCCGCTACGGCGACGCGGCTCCCAAACTGTATATCCGTCCGATGGACCGTTCGGACATCAAGGTCTCCAAGGGGGGCGGTTCCGCTGTGTGGAAGACTTGGCTGGGCTGGTTCCCCGGCCGTATTCCCGGCAATGATTTTGACTTCGAGCACGCCGGTAAGAGCGCAAAAGGCGTTGATGACCGTTTGCTCAACAATGTCGGCCCCCGCGCGTACCTTTCCATCGACAGCGGAGAACGACGCATTCAGAAAGCGGCGTCCTACAATTCTTTGTTGAAAGAAGACGGCGTCGAGCCGGGCGGGGCGATCAAGACTTACGGGACGGTTGCCGGATGGTATGAATGGGACAGCCACGGTGAAATCGTGGATACTCGTTCCATCTTCGTGGAATTTTCTACCAAAAAACTCAAAGCAACCGCGTTGCAGTTCTGTTTTGAAATGACGGCCGGAGACGGAAATCTCCTCAATACGCGGGGCATTCCGGCCCGTTGGAAAGTGGAATACTGCATCGGTGTCGGAGCGTGGAAGTCGCTGCAGGAGGCCGACGGAACCCGCGATTTCGGACTTCGTCCGATGCCTGCGCCTGACAAGGAGGAAAAGAAGAAAAACCGTACCTATCATATGATGTATGCCTCCGGTATCGGTATGCAGCAGCATATTTACAATCTGCCGGAAGAAGTGCTCGGCAAGTCTTCCGTGACGCTGCGGATTACGCCCGCCATTCCCAGATGGTATCATCTCAGCACCAACCCTTCCCGTGACGTCGATTTCCCGGATGAGACTGTCAACCTGGTCAGGCAGAACAACAAGACATATTCTACGGTCCGTCTGGGTACCGTGTTTTTAGATTACAGGAAATAAGATGAAAAGACTGCTCGTTACCCTGGCTTTTGTGCTGCTTTCGCTTCCGGGTTTTGCCTGGGGCTGGCCGCATCGTCTGATTGCCTATATCGGACAGGAACGTTGTACGCCGGCCACCCGTGCCGTACTTGACCGCTATCTGGACCTTCCCCTCAACAATGTGGCGTTGTGGACCGATCACTTCCGTGCCCGTCCCTGGGCGCCGGCGGATTACAGCGATGCGCCGAACTATACTTTCCAGGCTTTGGAACACGCCGTCAGCGTGGATGAGAAATTCCGTCCGCTCGAACATTCCAACCGTCCGGACGGGAACGGGGAGGGCTACGGCGCTTACCTGCGCTATTACAAGACGCTCGAAGATTACAAAAACCAGACGGATTCGGCCGTCGTCGTCGCGCTGAAGATGATTGTCCATCTCATCGGCGATTTGCATTGTCCCGGTCATATCCTTTACTCGTTCAGCAAGGACAAGTATGATCCGATGGGCGGCGGTATCGCCGGCGGCTACGGTATCTGGCAGCATAAGTACAAAGGCAAGAAAACGACGCTGCACGCCCTTCTGGACGGGGCGGAGCGCATCAAGCCGGAACTGAAGAGCAATCTGGCGGAGTATGCTGCTTTTTTGGACAAACGTTTTGCCCCCATCGAGAAAGAGAGCGTCCGGGGGACGATGGCCGATTTTATTCAGGATGCCGCCCGTCGCTCCAAGGTTATCTACACCTGGGTTACGCCCGGTCAGGAAGTGGATGATACCTTCTATACCGAGCCTTCTCACGAGGAAGTGCTCGCTTATCTGCTGGCTGTGTCCGGCTATCGTACGGCACATATTCTGAACACCTTGTTTGACCCAGATTACAAAGGATTATGAAAAAACATATCCTGACGGCGGTCCTGATGCCGGCCGTCTTTTCCCTTTTCTCCATCCTTCCGGCTGCCGCTGCGAGCCTGTCCGAATTGCGTGCCAAGGCCACGGAAAGAGGCGTCGTTCTGCCCAAGGGCACTTTCGTGGAAGGGGTGATGACCGGAGACTGTATGTCCGCCAATATGGCTGCCAATATCCAGACGGCCTGGAACAAGATGGACCTGCGGATGCCATATCTGACCAATTATATTCAGAACGAGGACGGCAGTCTGGGGATGCGTGTGTGTTTCAAGGATATTTACGACAACCGCGTGCCGCGATTTGCCCGCGTCCGCATCGACTTATCCGGCTGCGAACTGGTCAAACAGGCTTCTCCCGAATGTTATACCGTTTTCGGTGTGGAGGCGGAGGACGTCCAGGTCCTTTCTCAGGGCGAAAAACCGTCCAAACTCCGCCATATCGGCCAACTGAAGGCGGAAGACATTTTTACTTACGTAACCCTTGAACAGGTGGAATTCCTTTCCAAGGAAGGTTCCTATACCAACGTCCGCGAATTTTATGTGCAGTCCACCTGGCTCAACGCTTTCAAGAAGCCCAAGAATTCCGACTGGTTCGACGAGTCCGGCCTGTATGTCAAGGATGATGAGGGGGAAGCACTGTTCCTGCCCGTCAATACGGTCTGTACCTGGCGTCGGACGGGAAACCGGCAGCCTGCCGGCGTCGGCCGTGTCAGCGGCATCGTCGTGGCGGACGAATTGCTCCGTTGCGGCAATCCCGGACCTGTCCAACTGCGGATAGCCGGTCCCCAGGATGTGGATATCCCGGTGGAGCCCGCTTCCTGTTATGAGACAATCGCCGAATGGAACTGGGACCGCAATTACTACTATGCCCTCAAGTGCCGCAGCGGTGAGCGGCAATGGCTGGAGGGACAGCGTATCGATGCGGAAGAAGTCGCGGCAGATGAGGGAGAAGGGTGGCTGAGCCTGACGTTTCCCTGTAAGATGGGATTGGAAAAAGATTACAATACCCGTTGCCCTCAGGACGGGCTTACTCCGGGAGAAGGCAACCGTGAATGTGCGGCCATTGTCTGGGATACCCGTGTTTCCCAATGGGCTGATTCCAAGGCCGCCATTCTTGTTCAGACCACAACGGCCGGCATAAGCGGGAAAGGACTGACGGTCGATTTTACCTGGCTCGCCGGAAAAGGGACGGTCGAGACCTCTGCGGGCTTTCCTGAAATGTGGCAACTGGCTTGGTCTGTCAACGGAAAATCATTTATGCCGGCCGGCAATCCTTTCTATCTCCGGCCTTTGGCTTGGGAAAAAGGAGGCCCCGTCACGGCTACGGCTGCGGTGGGTTATACCGAGAATTCTGTCCTTCTCCCGGCTTTCCTCCTGGGGCAGAAGCGTGTTTATTTCCGGATTTTCCCGGTCCCTTCAAAAGGGCTGTCTCCGGAGGCGGAATTGAATTTGCGTCTGGGAAAAGTGTGTGTGAAAGTTTTAAAATAGTCGTTTCTTCGTAAATTATATTCAAAATTTTCAATAGAGTTATTATGAGCAAGAAAATTGTTATCATCGGGGCCGGTATGATGGGTTCCGCATTGGCTTTCCCCGCGAGGGAAAATGGGAACGAAGTGTGTCTGGTCGGTACGCCGCTCGACAAAGATATCATCGACGCCAGCCGCAGGACAGGGCGTCATCCCAAGTTTGAGCGCGATTTCCCCGCAGGGGTGCAGTATTTTCAGTTCGAGGCGTGGAAAGAGGCCGTCAAGGGGGCCGATTTCATCATCGGCGGTGTCTCGTCCTTCGGGGTGGACTGGTTCCTCAGCGAGGTGCTGAGCGAGCTGGACCCTTCCGTTCCCGTCCTGTCCGTCACCAAGGGCCTTATCAACCTGGAAGACGGCACGCTGATTTCCTATCCCGACTACTGGAAGCGCGGCCTGGCCGCCAAGGGCATCCATCGTCATATCAGCGCCATCGGCGGTCCCTGCACCTCGTATGAACTGGTCTATCACGATCAGACGGAGGTGGCTTTCTGCGGTGAGAATACGGCCGAACTCAAGATGATGAAGGCTGCGATGCAGACCTCCTACTATCATATTTCGCTGACCAACGATGTCATCGGACTGGAGAGCGCCGTCGCCCTCAAGAACGGCTATGCCCTTGCCGTGACGATGACCATCGGCCTGGTCCGCCGGGCCAATGGGACCGAGGCGGGACTGCATTACAATTCGCAGGCGGGCGCCTTCTACCAGGCCGTCAAGGAAATGCGTCTGCTGCTGGAAATCCAGGGCGCATCCCGCGACTGCGAGAATATTGGAATAGGCGACCTGTATGTGACGGTCTATGGCGGACGCACCCGCAAGGTGGGTATCCTGCTCGGAGAAGGCAAGACCTATCAGGAAGCGATGTATATCCTCTCCGGCGTAACCCTGGAGAGTCT
>CADBLM010000144.1 GCA_902795445.1 uncultured Bacteroidia bacterium | reverse complement strand
TGACAATCAGCAGCAGCGCCACCAGCAGCAGGATGACCACCACCATCAGGATGACCGATATCAATATGGTTTTGCTCATAATCGTTCCTCCTCTTTTACAATGAAATACCCATAAAGGTCATAAAGGCCATACCCATCAGGCCGACGGTGATGAAGGTGATGCCCAGACCCTTGAGGGGGGCGGGAACATGGGCGTAGGCCATTTTCTCGCGGATGGCCGCGAGGGCGACGATGGCCAGCCACCAGCCGATGCCCGAACCGAGGGCATAGACGGCCGATTCACCGACATTGATGAAGTCTTTGTTCTGCATGAAGAGGGAACCTCCGAGGATGGAGCAGTTCACGGCGATCAGCGGCAGGAAGATACCCAGGGATGAGTACAGGGCCGGTGCGAATTTCTCCACGACCATCTCGACGATCTGTACGATGGCGGCGATGGTGGCGATGAAGACGATGAAACTGAGGAAACTCAGGTCCAGTCCGGCGAAACTTTCGCCCATCCAGGCGAGGGCGCCGGGTTTGAGGACGTAGGTATAGAGCAGGTAGTTGATGGGGAGCGTGACCAGCAGCACGAAGATGACGGCCAGTCCCAGTCCGTTGGCTGTCTTGACATTTTTGGATACCGCCAGGTATGAGCACATACCCAGGAAGTACGCAAAAATCATATTGTCAACGAAGATAGACTTTACAAATAAACTGATGTATTCCATAATTCTGTAGCCGCTTGATTATTTTTCCTGAAGGTCTTTCTGGATGGCACGCTGGACCCAGACGATGCAGCCGAGCAGAATCAGCGCCATCGGAGGCAGGATGACCAGGCCGTTATTGACATATCCGAGCGCGGAGAGGACCGGGAATCCGAAGAGGGTGCCCGAGCCGAGCAGTTCGCGGAAGAAGGCGACCACGACGAGGATGAGGCCGTAGCCGACACCGTTGGCCATACCGTCGAGCAGGGCGGGAACCGGCTTGTTCATCAGGGCGAAGGCCTCGATGCGGCCCATCACGATACAGTTCGTGATGATCAGGCCGATATACACGCTGAGCTGCTTGTCGATGCCGTAAGCGTAGGCTTTGAGGAACTGGTCCACGAGAATCACCATCAGGGCCACGACGACCAGTTGGATGATGATGCGGACCCGGTTGGGGATGGTCTTGCGCAAGAGGGAGCAGACCAGGCTGGAAAGTCCGGTGACAAGGGTCACGGACAGGGCCATCACGCAGGCGCCCTTCATCTCGACCGTGACGGCCAGCGAAGAGCAGATACCCAGCACCAGGACGGTAATGGGGTTGCCTTTGAAGATGGGGTTGAGAATGGTTTCTTTCAATTTTGCATCCATTGTGTTCTCCTCCTATCTGTTAAGTACGGGTTTGTAGGCCTGGAGCCATACATTGATGGCTTCGTCGAGGCCTTTGGAGGTCATCGTCGCGCCGGTGATGGCGTCGATGGCGTTGGTCTTGCCGGCAGGAGCGCCGCCCTTGACGATGGCGAAGGCTGCGGCGTCGTCAAAGTTGACGTTCTTGCCGTCGAACTGGGCCTGGAAGGCGGGATCATCCTTGATCTTTCCGCCCAGACCCGGTGTCTCGCTCTCGTGGTCGAAATAGGCGCCGACCAGCGTCTTGCCGTCCTGGGCAAAGGCCAGGTAGCCCCAGATGGGACCCCAGAGCCCGGCGCCGTAGATGGGCAGGACCGTCACGCCGTTTTTGAAGCGATAGACGGGGAGCGCCAGCTGCGCGGCGTCCTTGATGGCGTAGTTTTCTTTCTTGAGGCCGGAGACCGTGACGATTTCCGCCTTGGAGATGTCGAGGGTGCCGTTTTTCACGCCCTCGGCATCGACCGTATAGGCCTCGGCCACATTTTCCTTGTAGAAGTCAAGCACGGCGTCATTGCCTTTGCTGTCCCACTCGGCTTTCTCGCCGAAGCGGGCGGCCGTCAGAATCTGGCTGATGGTCTCCGCCTTCTCGTTGGCCTCCTGACGGGGACCGAGAGCCTGGGAGACGAAAGCAAGAATCGCCGCAACCAGCACGCAGATGACTGTCGTGTAGATGACCGTATATACATTGCTGTTCGTATTCATACCTTATAATATATTAAGCGATTTTTACTTTCTTGCGGGCCTGGCGACGGATGCTCGCGTCAATGACGCAGTGGTCGATGAGCGGGGCGAAGGTGTTCATCAGCAGGATGGACAGCATCATCCCCTCGGCATAACCGGGGTTGAAGAGGCGGACGACGACGCAGACGGCGCCGACGAGGAAGCCGTAAATCCATTTGCCGCATTCGGTCTGGGCGGAAGTGACGGGGTCGGTCGCCATAAAGACGATGCCGAAGAGGAAACCGCCCATCACCAGCTGATACCAGCAGGGGATGTCGGTGGCTCCGCCGATGTAGCCGAGCCAGCCAACGAGCAGGCCGCCCGCGATGCCGGAGACCATAATCTTCCAGCTGGCGATGCCGGTCCAGACGATAATGACGGCGCCCAGGAGGATGGCGATGGCCGAAGTCTCGCCGACGGCTCCCGGGATGTTGCCGACAAACAGATTCCAGAAATTGTACCCGTGTGCGGAAAGCCCTTCCATCGAAGCGTTGGCGAGGGGCGTGGCGCCGGAGAAGCCGTCCACGATGGTGCCGGCTCCGCTGGCCCAGGGGATTCCGCCCTCGGAAGCCTTCTGCAGACCGCCGATCCAGGCGTAGTCGCCGGACATACTGCTCGGATAGGAGAAGAAGAGGAAGGCACGGGCGATGAGGGCCGGATTCCAGATGTTCATACCGGTACCGCCGAAAACTTCCTTGCCGATGATGACGGCGAAGGCGGTGGCGACGGCCAGCATCCAGAGGGGAACGTCCACGGGGACGATCAGCGGCAGGATGAAGCCCGTCACAAGGTAGCCCTCGTTCACTTCGTGTCCGCGGAGTTGGGCGGAGGTAAACTCGATGCCCAGACCGACGATGTAGGTCACGAGGTAGAGGGGAATGATTTTCACCAGACCGTAACCGACGATGTTCCAGAATCCCCAGTCCTTCAGGCCGAAGGCGAGGCTGTGCTGGTAACCGATGTTCCAGACGGCGAAGAGGAAGGCGGGGACGAGCGCGACGACCATCAGGATCATCACGCGTTTGATATCCACGCAGTCACGGATGTGGGAGCCCTTGCGCGTCACCGTGTTCGGGACGAACATAAAGGTCTCGAAGGCGTCGAAGGTGGAGTGAAGGAAGCCGAGTTTGCCTCCGTTCTCAAAGGCCGGCTTGATTTTGTCAACGATATTTCTCAATGCATTCATAGTCGTTCCTCCTTTAAGCCATTTCTTTCAACATCAGGTCGATGCCGTCCGAAATGATGGACTGGATGTCAATCTTGGACGGGCAGACGAACTCGCAGAGGGCGAGATCTTCTTCCAGCACTTCGAGGATGCCGTATTTTTCCATATCCTCGATATTGCCGGCCAGGCAGGCCTTGGCCAGGTACACGGGGAAAAGGTTCATAGGAAGTACTTTCCCATAGACGTCGCTGACCACGAAAGCCCTTTCGCCGCCGTGGAGGTTGGTGTCCATATCGTATTTGCGTCCCGGAGTGAGCCAGGAGAAATAGGTCATCGAAGAACTGAACTGGCTGGTACGGACGGGCTTGGCCCAGCCGAACATCTCATACTCGTTGCCCTCCCTGATGATGCTGACCTGGTTGTCGCGGAAGCGGAGGCTGCCGTCGATGCCCACGCCGGCACCGCTGAGCAGGTCGCCGCTGATGATGCGGATGCCTTCCGCTTCGGCGCCGATGAAATCCTGCAATTCGCGCATTTTCACGCCCGGAACGGTCGTGACATAGGCGGGGC
>CADBLM010000143.1 GCA_902795445.1 uncultured Bacteroidia bacterium | reverse complement strand
TGAACTCTTTATCTGATCTTCATTTCATCCAAACCTGCATTATATTCGTGAACTTTGGATGAAGTCAGAGAAATTATAGTTCGAACAGCTTGTTCCACCGGTCAGAGCAATTTCTCCCGAATGAGCCGGGGGCTTTCCCTGTAGTCTTCTATCTGCAGATAATCGATACCGCCCAGGCGGATATGGCTGTCGCCGCCGCCGTCGCCGAAATCATCGCCGATGTAAAACATTTCCTCCACGGAATAGCCGTGTTCCTGTCCATAGCGGACCATCGCGTCATACTTGTTGTACCGGGCCGGAGTAAAGTCGAAGGAGGAGGACCCGCCGACAAAGACGGAATAGTCCTTGAAAATCTCCAGCACCTCCGGGTACAGGACGTGGCGTTTGCTGCGGTCCGGGTCGAAAGCGACCTTGTCCTCGATTTTCGCCGCGGTGCCCAGCAGCGGGAAAGTCACCATTCCGCTCGGATGGAATTCCAGCGGCTCCCCGGCGTACTCGGTATAGCCGTACTTTTCCCTGAGATACTGCGTCTGCCGAAGGAAAAATTCCCGGTCGGGAAGCACCTTGTCGTCCCGGATGATGGTAAACACGCCGTTTTCCATCCGGCTTTCCTGCATACCGTAGTTGGCGATGATGTCAATGGGGTACTGCTGCATCTGGGCATAGACGCGCGGCGCATTGCCGGCGGCCACCATAATGATTTTGTACTTCTCGTTCAGCGCGTCCAAGATGTCACGGTGCGCTTTGTCGAGCGGGGAACGGTGCTGGGTCAGCGTGCCGTCCAGGTCTAAACCAATCAGTCTTTTCATAAGGTCTATCTGTTAATGATTTCCATCCATCCTCCCGAAGGAATGTCCACACGACGCAGTCCGCTCCGGTAAGTCTTCGACTGCAAGAGCCTTCCCCGGCAGTCATAAATCCGCACCCGGGACGAACGCGCCTTGAAATCGGCCGTGACACCGTCCTCCGCCGATGCGTTGATGACGGTTTCCGGCAGTGCGGAGACGGCGGCCGGCACGACGAGTCCGTCCTGATAGACCGCCTTGACCGTTTCCGTACCGTCACCGGCCTCCACATAAGGATAACCGGCCTCGGGATGATGCGGTCTGAACCATCCCTTGAGCAGGGCGCCGCGATGCCGGCGGGAGAAATCCAGCCAGCAGCGGACGACCTCCAGGTGTTCCTCCGGCAACTGCGCGAGCACCATCGAATACTGGACGACGCCGAAGAGGGCGCTCTGGATGTTGCGGGCGACTTCCCCGGGCGTCTCTTCCGGATGCCACTCGATCATATCGGAATGGACGGCCACGCCGGGCGCGCCGACGCGCAGGTTGCAGATGCCGATGCGGTTCTGCTGGGCGTCGCCCGGGCAGTCGGAAACCCGGAACATATTGCCGAAACGGGTAATGGCGGGTCCGACATATTTCTGGCGGAACTCGATGAGCACATCGGGATTGAGCCGTGACAGCGTATCGCGGATGCCCGTCATCAGGAGGCTGACCCCCTCGGGCACCGTCTTGACATCCCGGCCGGCATACCCGTCCCTGAGTGCCGGGTCCCCGTCCTTCCCGAAACGGAAACTGTCGATGAAATCCAGTTTGAAACCGTCCAGTCCCCATTCACGGACCGCCTTGACATACAGGCCGGTCAGGTACTCGCGCACCTCGGGGAAACGAGGGTCAAGCACTGCGTAAAAGTCTCCCGGTGCATCGTAAAAGTCTTTCTGGGTAAAGAGGATGCAGTCTTTGAAACGCGCATACGCATCGCTGTGCCGGCCGACGAAGGGGACGGAATACCACATCATATATTTCAGCCCCGTCCGCTGAATCCGCTTCACGTGCGCGGGCATATCGGGGAAACGGCGGGAAGAAAGCCGCCAGTCGCCGCAGAAGGCATAACCGCGCAGGTTGTTGTCCGTCTGCCAGCCGTCATCGACGATGAGGGTCTTGATGCCGAGCGAGGCGGCAAGGGCACACTCCTTTTCCAATTCGTGGTCATACACCTCCTGATGATACTGGTACCAGGTGGAATACAAGGGCTCGTAAGCCGCTTCGGGAACAGGACCGGCCACGCATCCGGCCGCCTCGCGCATCCACAGCGAAGCCTCCCGCACGGCATCAGCCCAGAAGACGTCGCGGGCGTCCAGGCAAAGCGTCGTCCGGTAAGCGGTCATCGGTGCCTCGGGGACGGTGAACCAGGTCGTCTTCCACACGAGCAGACAGCCCTCTTCCTTGACGCCCATCACCGAGATGAGTTCCCGGCTGACCTCGTCGCACGCAAGGGTCAGCCGGTTGTCGTCCCCGTCGTTGATAAAAGCGTACAGGGGCATACCGGAAGCCAGGCTGGACTTGAACCTGGCCGCGGATGCCCACTCCGGCTTCAGCGGGAAACGGGCGGTGCCGTTGATGTTCCAGAGGTGATGCGTGCCAAGTTGGGGAAGGGCAAAGGACAAGGTAAACACGGGAGGCAGGGCCGGCTCCGGCGCGGACATTTCCACGCACAGGTATTCCTTGCCGTCCTGTTCGGTCACGGCCGTCCGGAAAGTCCAGTTGCCCGGGGTTTCGCAGGTCAGCGTGACATCTCCCACGGCACGGGTGGCATTCCGGCTTTCAAAAGCCCCCGCGGGCAGGACGGCAGCCGACAGCATCAGCAACAGCAGCATCCCTTTCAAGGTTCCAGTTTTCATACGGCGTAAAAAAATGATTAAAAATGCAGGGTACGTATCTGCTCTCCCTTCGTGTTGAAGAAACGCAGGTCAAGTCCCTTGCCTTCTTCCGCGAAGACATCCAGACGGTCCACATTGCTGTTGACGACGATAGGGAAGCCGTTGCCGCAATCTCCCTTTTCCCGGTACAGGTAGCGGTGATGATGGCCGCTGAGCATCAGGCAGACTCCGGCTTCGTTGAGGACGGGGACGAAATGGGCGTTGAGCCATTTCTGGGTATACCAGCTGTCCTTGTCATTGAGGGCCGGGATATGGATGAGGCAAATCTTGTAAGGCGCCGAAGCGAAAGAGGGGTCCTTGACGGCCTCCTTGAGCCACTCCAGCTGCCGGCTGCGGTACGCGTCATAACGGGCGTGCCCGGCATATTCCACATCCGCATCGGGCTTGTCCTCCCCGCCGTCCAGCACGACAAAGGCGCAGGGGCCCTGACGGAAAGTAAAATAGAACTCCCCGGTCGTCGTCGGGAACACCTCGGGCGTCTTATACCAGTCCACGCCGCGCCCCTCGTGATTGCCGCGGGCAAAGACCACGGGCATATTGGCGCTCAGGTGACGGACGGGCTCGAAGGTATATTTGATGCTGGTATCGATGTTGCGGGTCGCATTGACGATGTCGCCGTTGAGCAACAGGAAATCGAAGTCATCAGGCTTTACCCCGTCCAACAGGGACTTATAGACATCGACCTTCTGGTGCATATCGCAGACCATCGTAAACTTGCACGTCCTGGCGGAAGCATCGAACGTCCGCATCCGGAACGTCTTGGTATTGTTGGCCCAAACGACTTTGGCCGCACTGTACTGGACGGCATTGTCGTTGGAGGCATCCTCCAGTTTCTGCCGGTAGATGCGATAGCGATAGGTCGTGCCCGGCTCCAGGCCGCTCACCCGGATGCTGTGCATCCTGCCGCAGTAACGGCGTCCCGCGACGGTCTGGCAATAGGCCTGCCGGGGCTCCGCCTCGAAGGCCGTCCCGTCGTCGGGCGCCACTTCCACCCAGGCCATCACGTCCACGGAGGTCTTCAGCAGGACGGTAAATCCCGTCTCGGTCACGGCCTGAATCCAGGGACCGTATTTCAGCGTGGGTTCCTTGGCAGTCAGGAGGGAAGCCGACAGCGACAGCGACAGCGCCAGAACCCAGGTCAGCCATTTCTTCATTTTGTCTGTCATTTTTTATGATTCGCAAAATTATAAAAAATTACGGATATACGGGGCCTTCTGCATTTCACTGTGGACCTGACGGGTCTTTTCCGGCATACTCTCCACGGCTTCCAAGACCAGCCTCTGTACCTCGGACGCAAAAATGTGTTCCGGTTCGAGGGAAGACAGGGTACGGATGCCCGCATCGACCATCCGCCGGGCGTGCAAATCCATCTCGCGCTGGGCATTCTGATGAATCTTCAGCGATTTGAGATAGTTCAGGCACTGGTTTTTGACGATGGTTGTCAGATACGCCTCCAGCTTGACGTCGGGCCCCAGACCTGCTGCGACACGGTAGAGGCGGACGAAACTGTCCGCGACCAGGTCTTCCGCCGTCATCTTGTCCCGCACGTACAGGCGGGCGACGGCAACCAGACGGTCGAAAAAATCATCGTATAATTGTTTGAACAGCGCGTCAGACATATCCGTATCTCAAAAAATATTAAACTGGCATATGGTTTATAGTGTTAGACTGCCAAACTTACGACATTTTTATGAATTCACAAAACCCAATTGCGAAATCCGGCATATTTTGTCCGTTTCCGCTCCGGGCAGCTTTTGATTTTTCCGCAAAAAATACGACCTTTGCACAAATATATGATACATACGATGAGATCCCGTTTCCTTCTTTGGGCCGCGGCGCTGCTGCTCGCCGTTTCCTGCGGCACCGTCAACAAGGCTTATCTGGTCCAGGGCGGCCAGCAGGCCCTCCAGGCCGCGATGATTACCGACGACCAGATCCGCAGTTACGTGCATCAATACATCAGCCAGACCGACGCTTCCAGCCGGATGGCCCCTGCCGACAATGACTATACCCGGCGCCTGAAGACCATCACCGCCGGTCTGAACGACATCGACGGGGTTCCCCTCAACTTCGAGGTCTATATCACCGACGACGTGAACGCCTTCGCCTGCGCGGACGGCAGCGTGCGCGTCTATTCGGGACTGCTGGACCTGATGAACGACAACGAAGTCCTCGGGGTCATCGGCCACGAAATCGGGCACGTCGCCCTCAAGCACACCAAGAAGCAGATGCAGGTCACGCTGCTCACCTCGGCCGTCATATCCGGAGCCTCCGCCTTCAGCGACAAGGTGGCGACGCTGTCCCAGTCCCAGCTGGGGGCCATCGGCCAGACCATCCTCAACGCCCAGTATTCCCAGAAGCAGGAGACAGAAGCCGATGACTACGCCTATGATTTCCTGAAAAAGTCCGGCAAGAATCCCGCCTGTCTGATGCAGGGCTTCCAGAAGCTCCAGCAACTGGAAGGCGGTTCGGCCGCATCCAGCTGGGTGACCAAACTCTTCTCCGACCATCCCGATACCGGCTCACGCATCGCCCGCATCCAGGGCAAGCTGACCGCCGACGGCATCACCTACTAATCTCCTCCTGCTATGACCAACATCGACAAACGGCACGAGTACATTCTGGCGCAACTGGGCAAGGAAGGGTATGTCCGCGTGGAAGACCTGGCCGCCTCCCTCGGCGTGACGGGCGCGACCATCCGCAAAGACCTCAGGATCCTGGAAAGCCGCCACGCCCTGCTGCGCAACCACGGCAGCGCCTCCCCCGTGGTCCGCAAGGTCATCGACCTGCCCGTACAGGAGAAAAGCGGCATCCAGACGACACAAAAGAACCGTATCGCCCACGCCGCCTGCACGCTGATCGCCGAGGAAGACGCCATCATCCTGACCTCCGGTTCGACCATCGAAGCCTTCGCCACCGCCCTTCGCCCGCGGGGTCCGCTCAACGTCGTCACCCCGTCCCTGAGGGTCGGGCTGCTGCTCAGCGAGAAAGACAACATCAGCACGCTGATGCTGGGCGGAAAAATCATCCGCAAATCCCTTTCCGTCCGCGACGCCTACACGATGGACGGACTGAAAAACGTCAAATGCTCCAAACTGTTCTTCAGTTGCGACGGGCTGGACGAGACCAGCGGCATCACGACCGCCTTCGTCGAAGAAGCGCGTATGACCGCCGCAATGATAGAAGCCGCGTCCCAGGTCATCCTTCTGGCCGATTCTTCCAAAATCGGCAAGGTGGGCTTCGGGAAAATCTGTGACCTCACCGACATCGACATCCTCATCACGGACAAAGGCATCACGCCAGCCGTGCGCAATGCCTTTGAAACAGCCGGTGTCAGGGTCATCCTCGCCTGACCGGTCCCCTCCTAATTCTGACGATAGGTTCTGACCGCCTTGATGTAGGGCGTCAGTTTCTCCGGATGGTCGGAGGATATCCAGTCTATCCCGTGCAGGATGGCCCAGTCCGCAACCTCATAATCGTTGACCAGCCAGAGGGTGGTCTCGACGCCGAGCCGGCGGGCCTGGTCAACAATCCAGGGATTGTTCAGGAAGGCGTTCAGGTCGAAGGAAATGCCCTCATATCCCTTATCCTTGGCCCACTGCGCGTCGTGGACGTGCACCCCGCTCTGGAGGTAGATGATTTTGGCGGACGGGTCCACGTGCTTGACGGCGTCGCACATATGCGAACCGAAAGCCGTATATTCAATCTGGGAAGTCATCTTGCACTTGCGGACAACGGCCATTCCCTTTTCCACCAGCATCGTCTCGCGCTCGGGCGTCAGCTGGTGCTTGAATTCAAGGATGAACCGGACCTCGGGATGCTTGGCAGCCTCGGCCAGCCATTCCTCCAGCGTCGGCATCTGATGGCCGCCGGGAAGGGTCATTTTCCGCGCCTCGGCGAAAGTGACATTGCGGATATCCAGATTGTCGGTGCCCGGGATTTTGGGACCGTGAAAGACAATGACCTGGTCGTCGCTGGTCAGGTTGATGTCAAATTCGATGGCATCGACGCCGGCATCAAGAGCGACCTTCATCGACGCGAGGGTGTTTTCGAACGGGCCTTCGAAACGGCAGCCGCGGTGACCGACCACCTTGGGCTGAGCCATAGCCATCAACGGCAGCAAGGCCAGGACGGCAAGGGTAAAGAAGCGTCTCATATTCAAAAAAGATTGCAGTACGGCCTCTAACAGGTCTGGTCAAAAGTAAAGTCTTCCCAAGGCAGTTCGGCATCCTTGCCCTCGTCCAGGACGGCGGCGGCGTGACGGAGCATCGGGAACTGCGCCATATCCGCCTGCCCCAGTTCGGCCTTGCGGACGATGGCCTTGTACACGCGACGGGCCACCAC
>CADBLM010000142.1 GCA_902795445.1 uncultured Bacteroidia bacterium | reverse complement strand
TATGACGCTGGCTTCGATGCGCAGCGCCATCATCCGTTCGATGGACAACCTGATCAGCTCCTACGGCATCGAAGCCGGAAAAATCAAGAGCCAGGAAGACCGTCTGCTCGGACGCATCGCCGGCACCACCGGAGAAGAACTTCAGTTGCTGGGCATCCAGCGGCAGCAGAAAGTGAAGGAATCCCTCTATGTCTATCTCCTGCAGAAAAGGGAGGAAAATGAACTGGCCTCGATGGTCAATGTGGCCAATACGCGCATCATCCAGGCCCCCACGGGCGGAGGAGCCAGCTCACGGCGCAACCTCATCATCCTCGTCGCGCTGATGATGGGCATTGCCATACCGCTGGCGTTCGTCACCGTCAAACGTACGCTGGACAACAAGGTGCGCCGCAAGGATGACCTGGAAGCCCTGACCATCCCCTTCCTCGCAGAAATTCCCCTGCTCAAGAAAGGGGGTCGCAAGGGAAAAGGCAAACGTATCGACGCACAGCGTCAGATTATCGTCAAGTCGGACAGCCGCGACTCGATCAACGAGGCCTACCGCGTACTGCGTACCAACATCGACCTAATGGCCGGACGCGACAACAAGGTTTTCCTCTTTACCTCCTTCACGCCGGGCTCCGGCAAGACGTTCTCCGTAATGAATGTCGCGCAAAGTATGGCCATCAAAGGTGCCAAGACCCTGCTGATTGACCTCGACCTGCGCAAGGGAAGCCTCAGCAAGGCCCTGCACGACAGCCCCTACGGCGTCTCGACCTGGCTTTCCGGAAAATCCGACGACGTGGACGGACTGATTGTCAAACTCGGAGACCTGCTGGACCTGATGCCGGCCGGTATGCTTCCGCCCAACCCGGCTGAACTGCTGCTGACGGAAAACTTCAACAGGCTCATCGCCGCCGTCCGGGAAAAATACGACTACATCTTCCTGGACTGCCCGCCTGTCGATGTCGTTGCGGACACGGCCATCATCGCCCGCAACACGGACATCACGATTTTCACCCTGAGAGCCGGAATGTTCGACAAACGGGACCTGCCGCTCATCGAAAACCTTTACAGGAATGGTAAATATCCCCATATGGCCCTTATCCTCAACGGTATCGACTATACCAACAAACTCTACGGCGGCTACGGCTACCACCTTTATGGAAAATACGGCCGCAATTACAGCCAGGAAGGACAATGATTATGTGGCCATTCAGCAAAAAATACAGCGTCAGGGCCAGCGGTCTGCTGGAGGACGGAACAGATTGCCACAGCCATCTGCTGTGGGGCGTTGACGACGGCATCAAGACAAAGGAAGACAGTCTGGCCTGCCTGCACCTGATGGAAGAAGCCGGCGTGAAAGTCCAGTGGATTACCCCGCATATTATGGAAGACGTTCCCAACAAGGAAGACAGCCTGAGAGAACGTTTCGACGTATTGAAGGCCGATTACCTCGCGGAAGAATCTCCCTCCGGACGCAAGGTCGAAGTCCACCTCGGCGCCGAATATATGATGGACAACCTGTTTTCGGAAAGACTGGAACAGGCCCCCCTGCTCACCACCTATGAGAAAGACACGGTCCTGGTAGAGACGAGCACGGTCTTTCCGCCCCTGAATATGGACGGGACGCTTGAGCGTATCAAGTCCAAGGGCTACTATCCGATGCTGGCCCATCCGGAACGCTACCTTTATATGAAGGAATCCGATTACCGGAACCTGTATCACAAGGGGATTCAGCTGCAACTCAACCTTCCCTCCCTGAACGGTGCATACGGAGAAGAAGAAAAGGAACGCGCCGAATGGCTGCTGGAACGCGGGATGTATTACTGCTACGGAACGGATACGCACCGGGTCGGGCAATTGAAAAACACCCTCGATATGAAAGTCCTGTCGTCCAAAATCCTGGACGCCCTGCTGAGCCTGAAACGATAATCAGCGGCGACGCAGCAACCGCCCCAGGCTTTCCCAGAGCCAGGACGGGAAATACAACAGCACATCTATCGGAAATATCCGCGCCTTGCGGAACATCCGGTTGAGCGAGAGGCGCAGCGCCTTGCTCTTTTTCATCGAATAACTGTCTTCCTGACGGCGCGCATACTTGCCCTTGCCATAACGCCCGAAATTGCCCTCCCGGAGAATGATGGACAGCACGGCGTCCGCCTTGGCGGAGAGACGCTCCGTATAGAAGGGCATCCGGGCGGAAGGAATCCCCAGATAACGCACGGCCAACAGGCCGAAAACCTGCCACGCCGTGAAAAGGCCGAAACGACGGAGCAGCACCTGGAGCCGGTTACGGTCCATCTGCGGCTCATAGCGCGCGACAAACAAGGTCCAGTCGCAGATTTGTCTCAGTCCGACGCCTCCCTCGATGAAATGGTGAAAAAGATGGCCGAGCAGGAAGACGGCGTTGTAGGTGACAGGCGGCACGGCGACGGAGGCTCCGGTAAAAGGAAGGGTCAAAGAGGGAGTCCCGCCAGCAAGTTCATCGAGCGAGTACCGGTCGAAGCGGCGACGCAGCAAGGGGCGTTGCAGACTGAGCGGACTCCAGTGCAATTCTATCTTGTAACGCCCGGACTGGAAAGTTTCGTGTTTCTCGGTCGTGCCTTTCTCCGTCAATTCATAGCGGGAGCCCATCAGGATTGAAGCGCGGTCATAATCCTGCGGATGAACGTACAGGTCGATGTCTCCACAACTTCGGCTTTCGGGCTTGCGGTAGAGGGCGGCCATCGACTCCCCCTTCAGGAGCACGGGAACGATGCCGACGCCGCGAAGGAGGGCATCGACTTCCTGAATCATCCGCCCCAGTTCCTGATGGACCGTAAGCGTCTGCATCCGGAAATTCTGCACCTTGAGCAGGGCACGGGGCGGAATGCTGACGAGTTCTTCTTCGTTTTGCTTCTGTCGGGCTATCAGGTACTCGATACCGTCCTGCACGACCAGCAGCGTCGTCTGGCGCTTGGCAAGGCCCAGCAGGGAAGGCCATTCGATAAAACAAGGGGCTATCATCGGGAATTCGGTTTCCTCCCGCCCCCAGAGCCCGGCCCGCAACAACCAGAAAAACTGCTCCTCCGTCAGGGTCATCATTCGTCCAGAACGCCGGTCTCACGCCAACTGTCGAGCAAGCGCTGGCTGTCCGTGAGCGCCAACTGCCCGTCGATACCATATTCGCGGACCAGGGCGTCTGCCAGGTCCTGCACGGTAAAATCCTTCCCTTCCACTTCTTCCCAAAGGAAAGCGGCCGAAGAATTGAGGGAGAGGAGTTTGTTGAAATTGATATTTTCCAACCCCTCGGCTGCCACGATTTTCTGATTGCAAACATCCCGAAGGACGAAGCCTTTCTTGAGTCTCATATCCATTTATAGTTTTAATATATTGTCACAATAACGGGCAATCTGCTCGCGATGGGTGATAAAAATCACGGTAGCGTCCGGACGTTGCCCGACCAGCCGCTGCAGAAGGAGTTTTTCCGTATCCGGGTCCAGGGCGGATGAAAACTCATCCAGCAGAAGGATGCTGCCGGGACGTAGCAGGCCGCGCGCAATCGCGATGCGCTGCGCCTGTCCCTCGCTGAGCCCTCCGCCGGACTCGAAACAGGGGCTGTCCAAGCCCCGGGGCAGGTCAAGGACAAAATCGGCCGCAGCCGTATAGAGGGCCTCCTTCATCTTTTCCTCATCCGCATCCGGGTTGCCCATCAGCAAATTGTCCCGGACGGTCCCGCTGAGCAGGCTGTTGCCCTGGGGGACATAGACCAGATTGCAGCGGGTGGCAGGAGACACGGGAACTTCTCCGGAAACCTCGCTGTAGAAAGTCAGGCTGCCGGACTGCGGCCGGCGGAGCGAGAGCATCAGTTTGATGAGGGTCGTCTTGCCGACACCGGTCGTACCGATGAGCGCCGTCTTGCTGCCGGGCCGGAAATCGTAAGTAAAACGCTCGAATATCCAATCCGAGCCGTCTTCATAGCGGAAACTCAAGTCGCTGACACGGATGCCGGCCGTCCCTTGCAAGTGCACGGGCTCGCAGAGCGGCTCCTTCTCCAAGGCATCGAGCTCTTCCAGACGGTCGATGGCCGCCGTACAATGAAAAAGCGAAGGCAACTGGTCGCCCATTTCCACCAAAGGCCGCTGCACTTGTCCGACCAACTGGAGGAAAGCGGTCATCAGACCGTAGGTCACCGTTCCCGCCGCGATGCCGTTGACCCCCCAGAGGAAAGCCAGCGCATAACTGCCGGAAAAGCATAGGGCGGATAAGATATGGGCGGCGATGCTGAAGCGGGTCCGACGCATCGAATTCTCATAGAGTTCGCTCTGGAGATGGGAGAGATTGAGGCTGCTCCGGCCGTCGTATTCCAGGGCTTTGATGAGCGTCTGATGCTGAAGGCT
>CADBLM010000141.1 GCA_902795445.1 uncultured Bacteroidia bacterium | reverse complement strand
GGTCAGGTCCGCAGGGAAACCCCTTTTATCCGCCGGGTCCGCCGGGTGGCTTATGCCTCCCACATCGAGAGAAAAGGAATTTGGTTCGTCGTTCAGCGGATAGTCGATAAATTTTATGATTAATGGACTGGAAGAATACAATCAAATCATCGTTCGTCAAACTCTTCTCGAATTTCGTCTCGCCCAAGCTGGTGTTGTTTTTTGATGTATGCCTCTCTTCGGCTGCATCGTTTATGGTACTGCTGGCTGTTTACCTGATTTTCAAAATCCAGGTCAATGCGACCTTTGCCTTGCAGTATATGCTGCTTGCCGTCCTGTTCTCCCTGATGGGATTCGGCCTGTGTTCCACCTACAATATCGTCATCCGCCATACGGACTTCAAGGATACGCTGCGTTTCGCCCTGGCGGCGCTCATCAAGGTCCTGCTGCTGACCCTGACCTGGCTCCTTGTCGGCAATTTCCATCTCATTACGGTTCTGACCCTGTCCGCCGACCTGGTGCTCACTTTCATCTTCCTGATGTTGTTCCGTTTTATCATCGTTTCCTTGTATGATTTCTATAAGGCCAAGATTCGGGAAAGGATGTTCTGCAAGCGGATTCTGGTCTATGGAACCTCGGACCTTTCCATCTCCCTGATTGCCCGCTTCAAGGATTCTCCCCAGTACGAAATCGTCGGCTTTCTGGTTCCGCAAGCCCCTCAGGGCCGCAAGCTGGCCGGTGTCCGGTGCTATGAGTTCTCTTCCCGCGAAGACCTGGCGCAGATTGCCGGAAACCTTTCCCTGCGTGCCGTCATCTTTTCCCGCGACGCCGATGCGGCTTCGGAACAGGACCGCCTGGTCAAGTATGCGACGGAACTGGGATTGGAAGTCCTGATTACTCCCGAAACGCAGGCCTATTCGTCCGGGCTCCGGGTCCGCGAAGTCAATATCGAAGACCTGCTGGAGCGTCCCGTTATCCGGCTTTCCACCGCAAAGATGGAAGACTATTTCAAGGGACGCGTCGTGATGGTAAGCGGAGCGGCCGGTTCCATCGGCTCGCAGCTCTGCCGTCAGATTGCTTCCTTCGGTATTAAAAAACTCATCCTGTTTGACAATGCCGAGACACCGATGCATCAGTTGCGGCTGGAGATGGAGGAGCGATTTCCGGAACTGGATTTTGTCCCTGTCGTCGGCGATGTCCGTTCGAAGCGGCGCCTGGACTTTGTGATGCGTAACTGGCGTCCTCAGATTGTGTTCCACGCCGCGGCCTATAAGCACGTGCCGCTGATGGAGGAAAATCCCTGCGAAGCCGTGCGCGTCAATGTCAGCGGTACCCGGAACATCGCGGACAAATGTGTGGAATACGGGGTGGAGAGGATGGTGATGATTTCGACCGACAAGGCGGTCAATCCGACCAATGTGATGGGATGCACCAAGCGTATCGCCGAAATCTATGTCCAGAGCCTCGGGCTTCACCTGGCTTCCCTCGCTTCCGATGCGCCCCATACGGAATTCGTGACGACCCGTTTCGGCAATGTCCTGGGGTCCAACGGCTCGGTGATTCCCCGTTTTCGCGAACAGATTATGGCGGGAGGACCTGTTACCGTCACGGACCCGCGCATCACCCGCTTCTTTATGACCATTCCGGAGGCCTGCTCGCTGGTGATGGAGGCGGCCGTGATGTCCGACGGCAACGAGATTTTTGTCTTTGATATGGGAGATGCGGTCAAAATCGACCATCTGGCCCGCCGGATGATAGAACTGGCCGGCTTTGTTCCGGACAAGGACATCAAAATCGTGTACACGGGGCTTCGTCCCGGGGAGAAACTCTACGAAGAAGTTCTCAGCGACAAGGAAAATACCCTTCCGACTTCTCACGAGCGCATCCGGATTGCCCGGGTCCGTGATTATCCTTACGAGCAGGCGGCCGGATATGTCAATCGCCTGAATGACCTGGCGAAAGCCGTGGAAGCGGAGGAGATGGTCCGCCTGATGAAGGAGGTCGTGCCCGAGTATATCAGCAACAATTCTGCTTTCGAAGCCTTGGACCGGAAAAACGGATAGTCATTTCCGGTATTTCCCTTCTTCTTCCAGCATACCGGTGTAGGAGGCATAGCGTTCCGCGCTGATCAATCCTTCTTCGACGGCCTGCTTGACCGCGCAGGAAGGTTCGTGGGTGTGGGTGCAGGGCTGGAAACGGCACCGGGAGCCGATACGCAGCATTTCCGGAAAGTAGAGGGCGATTTCTTCCTTTTCCACCCCCGTGAGCCCGAAGCCCCGCAGCCCCGGCGTATCGATGACGAAGCCGTCCGCTCCGCCGTTCAGGGGGAACATCTCGTAGAAAGTCGTCGTATGCCTGCCTTGCAGATGCGCGGCGGAAATCGAGCCCGTACGCAGGTCGAGGGACGGGTCGAGGGCTTTGACCAGGCTGGATTTTCCGGTGCCGGATTCTCCCGAAAAGAGGCATACCTTGCCCTTGCAGCGCTCGCGGACGGCTTCGACGCCCTCGGCTGTCCGGGCGGAAGTCCGGATGACTTCGTAACCGGCTTTCGCGTAGATGTCCAGGAAGTTGTCCATTTCCTCTCCGGCTTCCTCCCGGTACAGGTCCACCTTGTTCAACAGCAGCGTGACGGGGATGCGGAACATCTCGCAGGTGACCAGCATCCGGTCGAGGAAGGGATATTTGACCTGGGGAAAATACAGGCTGGTGACGATGAAGGCCCGGTCTATGTTGGCCGCCAGGATGTGGCGCTGACGCGAGAGGTTGGCGGATTTGCGGATGATGTGGTTGGTCCGCTCCAGAACGGCCGTGATGGCGCAGGCGCCGTCCTCCGTCCGTTCGTATTCCACCCGGTCCCCGACGGCTACGGGGTTGGTCGCACGGCTGTCCTGCAGGCGCAGGGAACCGCGGAGAACGGCCTCGAAAGGAGCCCATTCGGGGAGCGGCGAGAGCAGATAATGGCTGCCGGTATGTTTGACGACGGTGGCAATCTGTCGCATAGGCTTGATAAAATCTTTGCAAAAATACAAAAACTTATTTACCTTTGATAAATAATGTCCCGATATGATTGCTGCATCCCAAATAGAAGAAAGTTTGCGCGAAGTTTTCGCCCGGATGACCTTTGCCGATCATCCTGCGGGCCTGTACGACCCCCTGCGTTATATGATAGCCCTCGGAGGAAAGCGGGTGCGTCCCCGTCTGTGCCTGACCGTCTATGCCTTGTTTGAAGACCGTTTTACCGAGGGAGTCCTCTCCGCCGCCGGTGCGCTGGAAGTCTTCCATTCTTTTACGCTGATTCACGACGATATGATGGACAAGGCGGATATCCGCCGGGGGAAGCCGACCGTATGCCGGAAATGGGACGACAATACCGCCATCCTTTCCGGTGATGTGATGAGCATCGACAGTTATCACCGGCTTTCCAAGGTTCCTGCCTCCGTGCTTCCCCAGGTCCTGTCTCTCTTCAGCAAAACGGCCGCGCAGGTCTGCGAGGGGCAGCAGTATGATATGGAATTCGAGCGGATGGAACGCGTCCCGATGGAGGATTACATTCGGATGATCGGCCTCAAGACGGCCGTCCTGATAGCCTGTTCCGCCAAGATGGGGGCGCTGCTGGCCGGTCGGGATGAAAACGAGGCCGACGCGTTTTACCGTTTCGGCTATGACCTCGGGCTGGCCTTCCAGATTGCAGACGACTGGCTGGATACCTACGGCGACGTACACGTCTTCGGCAAGGCGGTCGGAGGGGACATTCTCAACAACAAGAAGACCTGGCTGCTGACCAAGGCGATGGAAACGGCCGACGAAAAGACCCGGCAGAGCCTGCTGGAGGCGATGAGTCTTCCGACCGGGACGGAAGAACAGAAACAGGCCAAGATAGCGGCGGTCAAGGCGGTTTACGACCGGCTCGGCATCAGCGGCCTGGCCTGCGCGGAAATGGCCCGCTATCACGCCCGGGCGCTCGGACAGACGGATGGACTGAAACTGAGTGGCTTGCAGCGGGAAATGCTTTCCCGTTATGCCGCCCAACTGACAGGAAGGAAGAAATAACGGTGAGAAAGAAGAGCAGCATAGAGATAAAGAACCGGCGCGCCAGTTTCGATTATACTTTTCTGGAGCGTTATACGGCGGGAATCGTCCTCTGCGGCAGCGAAATCAAATCCATCCGCGAGGGAAAGGCTTCGCTGGTGGACGCCTTCTGTTATTTCCACGATGGGGAGCTGTATGTCAAGAATATGCAGGTATCCCTCTATCACTGGGCCGGTGCGTGGAGCCGCCACGACCCCAAGCGGGACCGCAAACTGCTGCTCCGCAGGAAAGAACTGCGCAAATTGCAGCGGGCGGTCAAGGATAAGGGCGTCACCCTTGTGGCGGTCCGTCTTTTCATCGCGGACAATGGCTTCGCCAAACTGGACATTGCGCTGGCCAAGGGCAAGAAAGACTACGACAAGCGCGAGGCTCTCAAAGAAAAGGATTTGCGGCGTGCGATGAGTAAAAATGAGTTCTAATCCCGCCTGCGACGGGCAAAAAATTCTGTACGCCCTTGTTCTTTTCCAAAAAATGACTACCTTTGCGGTCGGGTAAGTCTTGCACGACCAGCTCCCTCTGAATTCCCCCAGGGTCGGAAGGCAGCAAGGGTAGGAGGTCGTAGCGGTGCGATGCAAACCGCTTACCCGTTTGCGGAAATAGCTCAGTTGGTAGAGCGCCAGCTTCCCAAGCTAGAGGTCGCGGGTTCGAACCCCGTTTTCCGCTCAAAAAGGTGTGGCCCCGACAGGAGCCGCACCTTTATTAATACAAACAAGATATGGCAGTCGTTATCATCACGGGAGCAAGCAGCGGAATCGGCTATGAATCAGCCAGAATGCTCGCCTTGCAAGGTCATAAGGTCTATGCCGGCGCACGTCGCGTCGAAAAAATGGAACCGCTCAAGCAGGCGGGCGTCGTCCCGATGGCGCTGGACGTGACGGATGAAGCGTCGGTCCGCCGTTTCGTCGATGCCGTCCTGGAGCGGGAGCGGAGGATTGACGTCCTGGTCAACAATGCCGGCTACGGCTATTTCGGGGCCATCGAGAACGTCAGCCTCGAAGAGGCCCGCCGCCAGCTGGATGTCAATGTCTTCGGACTGGCGGCCCTGACCCGGGCGGTCATCCCTACGATGCGCCGGCAGGGGAGCGGCCGTATCATCAACACGTCTTCAGTCGCCGGGCGGATGACCCTCCTGTACGGCGGATGGTATCACGTTTCCAAGTATTCCGTGGAGGCTTTCAGCGACTGTCTTCGCGCCGAACTCAAACCCTTCGGCATCGATGTCGTCAAGATTCAGCCCGGGGCCATCGGTACCGAATGGGGCATCATCGCGGCCCGCCATCTGGCCGAATCCTCACTGGGGACCGCATACGAAAAAACGGCTTCGAGAGAAGCTTACTGGATGGATTTCATTTACCGTACGCGGTATATGAGCCATCCTTCCGTTGTCTCCAAAGCCATTTCCCGGGCGGTGAACAGCCGGCATCCGCGGACCCGTTATGCCATCGGGCTGGGCTCCTGGTCGCTGCTGTTCTGGCACGCCGTGCTTCCTGCCCGCTGGTGGGACGCCCTGGTCCGGAAACTGGGCGCCCTCCCCGAGCGGAAAGCTTAATCGACCGTCACTTCCGTGCGGAGTTTGATGTCCGTGGCGGAAGCGGCAATCTGGATTTCATACTGACCGGGATCGACCACCCAGTCGTGCGAGAAGATGTCATAATACTTGAAGGCATCCATCGGCAGGCTGACGGTGACGGTCTCGCTGGCGCCTTTGGCCAGTTTGACCTTCGCCAGGCCCTTGAGTTCGCGGGCGGGACGGATGATGGAGGCTGACTTGGGAGCGACATAGACCTGCACGGCTTCCGCAGCCTCCACCTTGCCGGTGTTGGTCAGGGTAAAGCTCACTTCGAATCCGTTCTCCACTTTCTTTGCGGCGGGATTGGAATAATCGAAAGTCGTATAAGTCAGACCGTAACCAAAGGGATAGAGCGGCTCTATGCCGAAATGCTCGATGCCCCTGTACCCGACGAAAACGCCCTCGCCATAATCGGCGAAAGGATATTTGGCGTGACGGGAGATGTAGCGTCCCGGCTCGTGCTTGGTATAGACGCTTTCGTCCAGTTTCGCCTTGTGGTAATACGGCGTCGTGGGATTCTTCTTCAGGCTGCCCCAGCAGGTGAAGGGCAGACGGCCGGAAGGGGAGACCTTGCCGGAGATGATGTCCGCGAGGGCGCGGCCGCCTTCCTGCCCGGTGTACCAGGCCATCAGGATACCATCTACTTTGTCCGCCCACTTGTGCATATCCACCTCGCCGCCGGAGTAAACGATCACGAGCACTTTCTTGCCCGTTTCGATGGCCTCTTCGATCAATTTCTCCTGGTCGCTGTCCAGCGCATATTTGCGGTCGCTGTTCTCTTTCTCGGTATTTTTGTTGAAGCCGGCGGCTACGATAATCGTGCTGACGCCCTTGAGCTCGGCCGGATCGGTCGGAACGCCGTTGCGAAGCAGGATATCATATTTCTTTCCCAGATTGCGAAGACCTTGGTACAAAGTAACTTCGTATTTTTTGAGGGGGTGCATGGCGCCGGAGCCGCCGCCGAAGGTGATATAGTCGGCATTGGGTCCGACCAGCAGGATTTTACCGCCTTTGATGGGCAGGACGCCTTCGTTCTTGAGCAGGACGGGCGCTTCCACGGCCGCCTGGTAGGCGAGACGGCGGCTGACCTCGTAATCTTCAGGAATGCTGCTGTCTTTCATCGGCTTGTCAAGAAAACCGAACGCGATAAAACTCTGAAGGATGTGGATGCATTTCCCATCGATGACGCTCTCGGGGATGACGCCGTTGTCGATGAGGGGCTTGAGCGTATTGTAGTTCATCGCATAGCCGTTGGGCATTTCCATATCCAGGCCGCTCATCGCGCAGCCGATGGGGGTGTAGGTGGATACCCAGTCGGACATCACGAATCCGTCGAATCCCCATTTCCCGCGGAGGTTGTCGTTGATGAGCCAGGCGTTTTCAGCGGCGTGCTGGCCGTTGACGGGGTTGTAGCTGGTCATAATCGCACCGACGTGGGCCTGCTCGACCGCTTTGCGGAAGGTCGGGAAATAAATCTCGTTCATCGTACGCTCGTCCGCACCGCTGCTGACGGCGTGGCGGTCATATTCCTGGTTGTTCAGCGCAAAGTGCTTGATGGTCGCCATCACGCCCTGCTGCTGGATGCCGTTGATATATTGCACGGCGGTCTCGGAAGCCAGGAAGGGGTCCTCGCCCATATACTCGAAATTGCGTCCGCAGAGGGGGGAACGGTAGATGTTCACGCCGGGGCAGAGCATAATCCCCACGCCGCGGGCTTTCGCATCACAGCCGATGCCGGTACCGACGCCGAAGGCGACCTGCGGGTTGAAAGACGCCGCGAGGGCGATGCCGCAGGGGTAGTAGGTGCTGTTGGTCGGCGTGCGGCCGATGGAGCGGACGCCCTGGGGGCCGTCGGCCATCAGCACTTCGGGGATGCCGAGCCTTTCAATCGGGAGCGTATAGAATTCTTCCCGCTGCCCGGAGATAAGTTTGCACTTTTCTTCCAGCGTCATCTTCTTTACGAGTTCGGCCGCACGGTCCTTGTCGGCCTGTGTGACGACGGGCTGGGCATTGACGGAGACCAGCGCAAGCGCCAGTGCCGCGAGGGCAATCACTGTTCTTTTCATTGCATTATCATTATAAGGTTAGGATTATTTCAGTCGGGCCTGGATGGCCTGGGTCTGTTCTTCATAGCCGGGTTTTTCCAGCAGGGCGAACATATTCTTCTTGTAGGCTTCCACGCCCGGCTGGTTGAACGGGTTGACGCCGAGGATGTAGGCGCTGATGCCGCAGGCCGTCTCGAAGAAATAGAAGAGTCCGCCGAGGTTGTACTCGTCAAGTTTCTCCACCTTCACGTTCATCTGGGGCACTCCGCCGTCGATGTGGGCGAGCTGGGTGCCGAGCTGGGCCATCCGGTTGCATTCCTCCACGTGCTTGCCGGCGAGGAAGTTCAGCCCGTCGAGGTTCTGTCCGTCGGATTCGATGACGAGGGAACGGTTGCTGTTTTCGACCGTGACGGTGGTTTCCATCAGGATGCGCTCGCCGTCCTGGATGTACTGGCCCATCGAATGGAGGTCCGTGGTGCAGATGACGGAGGCGGGGAAGATGCCCTTGCCGTCCTTGCCCTCGGACTCGCCGTAGAGCTGTTTCCACCATTCTCCCAGGTACTGGAGCTTGGGATTGAAGGAAACGAGGATTTCCACTTTCTTGCCCTGCTTGTAGAGCAGGTTGCGGACGGCGGCGTACTGGACGGCCGGATTGTCGTCGGCGGGACGGGCGCAGGCCTGTTCCATTTCAAAGGCGCCCTTGAGCATCGCCTTGACATCGTAGCCGGCCAGCATAATGGGCAGCAGGCCGACCGGGGTGAGGACGGAGAAACGGCCGCCCACATTGTCCTCGATGACGAAGGTCTTGTACCCTTCCTGGGTGGAGAGGGACTTCAGGGCGCCGCGTTTGGCGTCGGTCACGGCGACGATGCGTTCGGAGGCCTCTTTCTTGCCGTATTTCTGTTCGATGAACTGCTTGACGATGCGGAAGGCGACGGCCGGCTCGGTGGTCGTTCCGGACTTGGAAATCACGACGCAGGCGACGTTGCGTCCGGCCGCCAGGTCCATCATCTCGCAGAGGTAGTCTTCTGAGAGGTTGTTGCCGGCAAAGACGATTTCGGGAGCCGCTTTCTTGCCGCCGAGTGAGCGGGCGAACGTGTGGCTGAGGGCTTCCACGGCGCATTTGGCACCGAGATAGGAACCGCCGATTCCGATGACGACGACCAGGTCCACGCCCTTGGTCAGCCAGGATTTTCGGACGGCCT
>CADBLM010000140.1 GCA_902795445.1 uncultured Bacteroidia bacterium | reverse complement strand
GAATCTGCCGTAGAAGCGGTTCTGCATAGACCTTCAGCAGCGGCAGTTCGTAAATAAGCGCGGAGTTGAAATAAGCGTCCGCATTTTCCTGGAAAGGAAAGATGTTCTTGTTCTCGCCGCGACGGACACTGGGCCAGCGCAGAATCGTCTGCTCCGGATTGGTGGAACGCACGCGGTTGTCCCGGACGATACGCCTGAGCAAGCGGTTGTCCGAAGTGGAAATGCAGACGTTCTCGTCCACATTGAGCGAGGTCAGGGCCGAGGCATAGACCCGGAAAATCCGGCTGCTGTCGATACCCGGCACCATCTCGGGATTGAGGGCGTGGATGCCCTCCATAATCAGGATGTCGTCTTCGTCCAAATGCAGGTAATTGCCCTCGAAAAGTCCCTTTCCCTGAGCAAAATCGAAACGGGGTATATCCACTTCCTCCCCCGCCAACAGGGATTCGAGCTGCTCTCCGAGCAAATCCAGCCGCATCGCGCCGAGGCTTTCAAAGTCATACTCCCCGTTTTCATCCCGGGGCGTCTCTTCCCGGCTGACGAAATAATTGTCGAGCTCGATGACCTTCGGCGTCAGTCCGGCAATCCGGCACTGCTGGGCCAGGCGCAGGGAGGTGGAGGTCTTTCCGCTGGAAGAAGGGCCGGCGATGAAAACTATCCGCAAACAGTCGCGGCGGGCAAAGATTTCATCCGCGATGGCGGCGAACATCCGTTCGTGACGGGCCTCGCAGAGGTTGACGAGGGCGGTTCCGCCGTCTTCCTGCAGGACACGGTTCAGCGAGCCGACGCCGTTGATGCCCAAGTCTTCGCACCAGCGGGAATGATGCCGGAGCGCCGCGGCGATTTTTCCCTGGGAATGGTTGGGAAGCAGTCCGGTCCCCACAAACGCTTCGTAGCGGAGACAGAATCCGTCGGCGAAAGCGTTGATATCGAACACGCCGATTCCTCCCGTCGAGGGAAGCAAGGGACCGTGAAGGGTATCCCGGACACCGCAAAGCGAATAGACCTGACATTTTTCTGCCCGAAGACTGCGGATGAGTTCCGCCTTGTCGGGCTGATTCTGGGACAGGAAAAGCCCTGCTGCCTCCTCCTTGGACAGGAGCTCCGAATGGATGGGCAAGTCGGACTCCTTCAGTTCCTTCATCTTCTGCTTGATGGCCAGGATGTCGGCCATCTTGATATGCTTTACCTCGGCAGGCCGGCGCGGGTCGGAGACGGGACGGCAGAGTTCGCAATAATAACCACGGGGGAGATCATAGCGAATCCGCAGCACGTCGTCGGGATAAAGCATACGGACAGCCACCTGAAGGACAAACCTCAGGCTCCGCTGGCGGCTTCTGTATTGAAAGACATCCTGAAAGAGCGCACTCATACTTCAAACTTTATCAGGCCAGGACTTGTAAGGACGGGTCAGCAGATGGGAATTGCGATAACGCGGATCCGCGGAAACTTCTTCCCCGAGCCAGTCCGGCTTTTCGAAAACCTCGTCCTCCGAAGACAGTTCGACCTCGGCGACCGTCAGGCCCTCGTTGTCCCCATAAAATTCATCGACCTCGAAGGTATGTCCCCCGAACGGGACAAGCCAACGGGTCTTGTCTATGCTTCCGCCCCTGCACAATGCCATCAGCGCCATCCCGTCCGCCACCGGAATTTCCCGTTCCCATTCGAAACGGCTGATACCCAGCGAAGGGCCTTTGATGGTCAGATAGGCCTTGTCGTCCCGGATGCGGACGCGGACCGTATTGCCGCCGGAGGAACAGATATATCCCTGGCGGATGCGGGAAGAACTTTCGGCCGCAGCCTTGTAGTCTCCCCGCACCAGGAATTTGCGTTCTATCTCCTGACAGCCCGGATGCATCAGCCTTCGATTTTATCGATCCGACGCTGATGCCGTCCGCCCTCGAAGGGCTCGGACAGCCACTTGTCCACAATCTTTTCCGCTTCTTCATAGGGAATGAAGCGGGCCGGCATCACCAGCACGTTGGCATTGTTGTGGGCTTTGACCAGCCGGCCGACCTCTTCGCTCCAGGCCAGTCCTGCCCGGATGCCGCTGTGATGGTTCAGGCACAGGGCCATACCGTTGCCGGTTCCGCAGAGGGCGATGCCCAGGTCCACCCGGCCGGCGACGACCGCCTCGGCCAGCGGATGCGCCACGTCGGCATAATCCATACTGTCCGGGGTGTCCGTACCGAAATTGACGACCTCGATACCTTTGCCTTGCAAATGCTTCACAAGGCCGTTCTTATACTCCACGCCCGCGTGGTCGTTGCAGATTCCGATTTTCATAAGGCGACAGGATTAAAGGTCCCAGGCAAGGGCCGAGGCGCCGAGAATGGCGGCATCGGACTCCTTGAGGGAGGAATAAATCAGTTTGACCTTGTTCTTCCAGTTGCTCAGCACGTTCTCGTTCATCGCTTTCAGGATGGGCTCCGTAAGGAATTCCTTGGAACGGGCCAGACCGCCGAAGAGCACGATGGCCTCGGGGGCGCTGAACGCGATGAAGTTCGCCAGGCTCTGGCCGAGGATGGTGCCGGTATATTCGAAAATCTCCAACGCGAGTTTGTCCCCGAGTTTGGCGGCATCGTACACGTCCTTGGAAGTGATGTTCTCCACGTTGCGGAGCAGGGAGGGTTCCGGACGGGTCTCCAGCCACTCCTTTGCCGTACGGGCGACGCCCATTGCCGAGCAATAGGTTTCCAGGCAGCCCTTGAGGCCGCAGTTGCACTGGCGGCCGCCGCGGATGGCGGTGGTATGCCCCAGTTCGCCAGCAAAGCCGTCGTGGCCGTAAACGAGTTTCCCGTCGATGATGATGCCGCTGCCGACCCCCGTGCCGAGGGTTATCATAATGAAATTCTTCATTCCCTTGGCCGCGCCGTAGGTCATTTCACCGATGGCGGCCGCATTGGCATCGTTGGTCAGGGATACCGGGATGCCGCCGAGGTTGGCGGACAGGTCCTTGGCAAACTCGACGGTCTTGCCGGCCGCCCACGCCAGGTTGGGGGCGTTGACGACGGTGCCCTGATAGTAATTTCCGTTGGGAGCGCCTACGCCCACGCCACGGATCTGCCCGGCCTTGCCGGACTCCGCGATGACATTGTTGACGGCATCGGCGAGAGCCCGGAGATACTGGGCATCATCGTTGCCGAATATATCGGAACGGATAACGGTCTGGGAAAGGATTTTACCTTTCTTGTCCACGACGCCGAGCTTGGTGGTCTGTCCACCCACGTCGACACCGACTACGAAATTCTTTTCCATAAGATACGATGTTTGAAAGTCAATGATTAATCAACGGGAATATCCTTGTTGACATTGCGGGAGCCGACCAGGGCGTAGAAGAGCAGGTAGGCCAGCATCGCGACGACGAGCCAGTAACTGTTCATATAGCCGGCAGCCTTGGCGATATACTCCTGGATGAGGGGCATAATGCCGCCGCCGACGACCAGCATCATAAAGATACCGGAAGCGGTTTCGGTGTATTTGCCCAGCCCTTCGACGGCGAGGTTGAAGATGGCGCCCCACATAATGGAGGTGCATAGGCCGCAGAGCACGAGGAAGAGACAGCTGAGGGGAACTTCGAACATCGCGAAGCCGTCAGCGGCGCTGTAACCCGGCATATTGACCTTGACATCCTTCGAGATGAAGATGGCGGCCAGGACGAGGATGATGGCGACGGCGCTCACGACGGACATCTGGGTCCGGGTGCTCACCTTGCCGGAAATGAGGGTGCTGCTGAAACGGCCGATCATCATCAGCAGCCAATAGACGGCTGCAATCGCACCGCCGATGGCCGCACCGTTGAGCGCGATGCCGGCACCTTTGTCCGTCGCGTCGGAAAGGTAGAAGTTCACCTGGGCGGGAATGCCGATTTCGATGCCCACATAGAAGAAAATCGCGACGGCTCCGAGCACGAAGTGCCGGAAGTTCCAGGCGCTGTGCTCATAGACGGTCGTCTTGCGTT
>CADBLM010000139.1 GCA_902795445.1 uncultured Bacteroidia bacterium | reverse complement strand
TTTCAATATTGTCAAAGAACTTCTGCCGTCGCGGAAAACTCGCGTTTTCCCAAACGGGCTGCAAAGATACGCAACTTTTTTGAACTACCAAATTTTTTTTGAGGATTTTCGACAAAAAAATCCGCGCTGAGGCCGTTCTGAAACGATTTTTAAGCAGGAAGAGGGGTCAATTCGCTGACAATCTGTACTCCAGATGCATCACCAGGCGGACGATATCCTTGCGGAGACCTTCGAGCTCAAAGCCGCCGAAATCCTGCCGGATGACGACCTTGTCCTCAAACATCCGAAAAATCCGCAAGACGATATTGCGGCTGCGAAAGACCGCAGCTTCCGGCGTTTCGGACACCAGCACATAACCTTTGTCCGCCATCACGGCAACGATTTCGTCCCTCCTTTCTTCCCAGCTGCCGGCCAGGACCGCTTTACGGCGTTGGAATCCGACCGAGGGATAAATCAGGGAAACTACCGCCAGCATACCGGCGATTTTCCATACGGACCTGGTCCCTTCTGTAAACATCACATTGACATCCCACTCCGTCATTCCCGCCAGGGACAACACAAACAGCACCAAGGTCAGAATGATGGCGAGATAGATAAAATACTTCACGCTGCGAAGCAGATATGTAAGAACGGATTTCATACAATAATGATTATTCCATCAGTTTCTTGTACTTGAAACGCTTGGGCTCGGCATCAGCGCCCAGCCGCATTTTCTTGTTGGCCTCATACTCAGAATAGGTACCTTCAAAGAAATAGACCTGCGAGTCGCCTTCAAAAGCCAGGATGTGGGTACAGATGCGGTCGAGGAACCAACGGTCGTGCGAAATGACCACGGCGCAGCCGGCAAAGCGTTCCAAACCTTCTTCCAGTGCCCGGATGGTATTGACATCCACATCATTGGTCGGTTCGTCGAGCAGCAGTACATTTCCTTCGTCCTTGAGCGTCAGCGCCAGGTGGAGCCGGTTGCGCTCACCGCCGGAAAGGATGCCGCAAGCCTTTTCCTGATCGGCACCCGAGAAATTGAAGCGTGAGACATAGGCCCGGGCGTTGATTTCCCGGTTGCCCAGACGGACGAACTCCGAATTGTTCGCGATGGTCTCGTACACCGTCTTGTCCGGGTCGATGCTCTTGTGCTGCTGGTCCACATAGGCCAGTTTGACGGTCTCCCCGATTTCGATGGTTCCCGCGTCGGGCTTCTCCATTCCCATAATCAGGCGGAACAATGTTGTCTTGCCCGCTCCGTTGGGGCCGATGACGCCCACGATACCGGCCGGCGGAAGGACAAAGGAGAGATTCTCATAGAGCAGTTTGTCACCGTACCGCTTGGAAACCCCGCTGAACGAAATGACCTTGTTGCCCAGCCGGGGGCCGTTGGGAATATAGATTTCCAGGTTCTGTTCCTTCTGCAAAGCGTCTTCGGAGGCCAGTTTTTCATAAGCGCCGAGACGGGCCTTGCTCTTGGCCTGACGGGCCTTCGGAGCCATCCGGACCCATTCCAATTCCCTCTCAAGGGTCTTGCGGCGCTTGCTCTCCTGTTTCTCTTCCATCGCCAGGCGTTTGGTCTTCTGGTCCAGCCAGGAGGAATAATTTCCCTTCCAGGGAATCCCCTCACCGCGGTCGAGTTCAAGTATCCAACCGGCCACATTATCCAGAAAATATCGGTCGTGCGTCACAGCGATGACCGTGCCTTTGTATTGCTGAAGATGCGCTTCAAGCCATTGGATACTCTCCGTATCAAGGTGGTTGGTCGGCTCGTCCAGCAGCAGCACGTCGGGCTGACGCAGCAGCAGACGACACAAGGCGACCCGACGGCGCTCGCCACCGCTGAGGGTTGAAACGAGGGCATCGGATGGCGGACACTGCAAGGCGTCCATCGCCCGCTCCAGTTTGGCGTCGATTTCCCAGCCGTTGCAATGTTCGATTTTTTCCGTCAGTTCTCCCTGGCGTTCAATCAGCGCATTCATTTCGTCATCCGACAGCGGCTCACAGAATTTCAGGTTGACCGCCTCGTACTCCTTCAGCAGGTCCACCACTTCCTGGACGCCTTCCTGGACGACTTCCAGAACCGTCTTGTCCGGATCCATCTGCGGTTCCTGCTCCAGATAGCCTACGCTGTAACCCGGCGCCCAGACCACTTCGCCCTGATAGGATTTCTCCACGCCCGCGATAATCTTCATCAACGTCGATTTACCGGAACCGTTCAGACCGATGATACCGATTTTCGCACCATAGAAGAAGGACAGATAAATATCCTTCAGAATGACTTTGTTGTTGTGGGGCAGCACCTTGCCCACCCCGTTCATCGAAAATATAATCTTTTCGTCTGCCATACTCCCATTATTAGATTTTTACAAAAATACGAGCAAGCCGAGAGAAAAGCAAATTTATTTTCTTTTCCGAGGCGCAGCCGTATTTAGCCGCGAAGCGGGAACCCGAGCAAGCCGAGAGAAAAGCAAATTTATTTTTTCGTGCGGATATAATCGCACCATTCCTTCGGCGACTCCCCGTTCTCCAGTAAAAAAGCACTGTTGAAGGTTGCCTTGGTCTTGAATCCGGACATCAGGCAGAGTTGATTAATCTTCAAAGCCGGCTTCTTGACAAAAATCTCCATCGCATATTTGACCCGATAACGATTGATGAAGCGCTTGAAATTGGTATGTCCGCAATTTTTGATGGCTTTTCCCAGATATACTTTGTTGGTATAGAGCATCTGCGCCACTTCCGCCAGGCTCAGGTCCGGATTGAGAAAGGGCTTCTCCTTCTCAAAATAATAGTTCAGCCGATGATAAATGCCCAACTGCCCCTTTTCCCACTCGATTTCTTCATCAGAACCGGCCCCGTACCGCTGACTGAAGGCGGAAGTGAGCCGGCGCACTGAAACGGGAGAGAGGACGAAACGGCGTCCTGAATAGCAGTTCCAAATCAGGAAAGAGCAGTATGCGGCATACAAGATGACACAAACGGCAGATGCCCGCTCCCAGCCGAGATACCAGGCCTGGAGGGAAAAGAAACACAAATATGCGGAACAGAACTTGAAAACTTGCGTCTCGGAAAAAACCATCAGTTGCAGGAGAGTGATTTCCGTGAAGAATCGCCTCATATACCAGGATAGCAGGACATACTCCAGAATCGATGAGACCGGAACAAAGACAAAAGCCAGCAGCATCATCGACAAGGGTGTACCCCAAAGGGCCAGAAGCAGATAAGAGACAAAACACAATATCGACATCGATATCAGATACGGAAGATGCCGGATAAATTCGTAACGATACAACAGAAGCAAAAAGGACTGAAGCAGAAGAAAGACCGTAAGGGCGACGACACCGAGATGCAGGGCAGCAATCAGAATGGAAATAATCAAGCTCATCAGCAGCATCAGGATTTTGGCCAGCGGGAAAGAAAGAAGGGACAGCGGCTTGTTTTTCGTCTTCTTCATCAAACGGACGATTACGGATGAAAGGGACAAGGCGAGCATCGTGACGGAAAACAGTTCAAAAACGTAGGGAATCATAGGTTGTGCTTTTACTTTTTTTAGGACAAAAATAGAAATGAAACAGGTCGCAGAAAAAAAATCTGCGACCCGTTTGAAAAAATTTTTGTTTTTTTTAACCTTTTTAAACTTTTTTGATACTTTTTTCTTTTTTCGATTGTGAATTTGCAACTATTTACGGCTTTACGACGACATTGACAATCTTGCCGGGAACGACAATGACTTTCAAAATCTGTCCGCCGGACACATACTTCGCCGTCTGCTCCAACCCACGCACCTGAGCCTCGACCTCCGCAGGGGAGAGCGACTTGGACAGCTCCAGGGTGAAGCGGGTTTTGCCATTGAAAGAAACGGCATAGGTGCAGTTGTCTTCACGGGTATAGGCCTCGACATATTCGGGGAAACGGGCATAGGTGATGCTGTCCTTATGTCCGAGCGCGTGATAGAGTTCCTCCGCAATATGGGGCGCAAAGGGAGAGAGCAGGATGATGAGCGGTTCGAGGATTTCCCGGCTGTGGCAGTCTCCCAATTCGTTCACCGCTATCATAAAGGCGCTGACCGTCGTGTTATAGGAGAAATTCTCGATATCCTCCCGGGCCTTGCCGATGAGTTTGTGCAGGCTCTTGAGCTGGGCCGGAGTAGCTTTTTCTTCGGTCACGAGCCAGTTGTCGCGGTCGTAGAACATCCGCCAGACCTTCTTCAGGAAACGGTGCACACCGTCGATGCCCTTGGTATCCCAGGGCTTGCTCTGCTCCAACGGGCCGAGGAACATCTCGTACAGACGCAGGGTATCTGCCCCGTAGGTATCGCAAACCATATCGGGATTGACAACATTGTACATCGACTTGCTCATCTTTTCGACGGCCCAGCCGCAGACATATTCTCCGTCTTCAAGAATAAACTCGGCATCGGCATAATCCGGCCGCCAGGCCTTGAAGGCCTCCAGGTCCAGTTTGTCGTTGTGCACGATATTGACGTCCACGTGCAGTTCGGTCGTATCGTAGCGGTCCTTCAGTCCGAGGGATACAAAGGTGTTGGTACCCTTGATGCGATAGACGAAGTTGCTCCGCCCCTGGATCATTCCTTGGTTGATCAGTTTCTTGAACGGTTCCTTCTCACAGACATAACCCAGGTCATAGAGGAATTTGTTCCAGAAACGGGAATAAATCAGGTGGCCGGTCGCGTGCTCCGTACCGCCGATATACAGATCGACATTGCGCCAGTATTCGTCCGCCTCGCGGCTGACGAGCGCGCTGTCGTTGTGCGGGTCCATATAGCGCAGATAGTAGGCGCTGGAACCGGCGAAACCCGGCATCGTATTCTTCTCGATGGGCCAGCCGTCCACCTCCCATCCTTCCGCACGGGCAAGCGGGGGCTCACCGCTCTCGGTCGGCTTGTAGTTGTTGCCGATGGAAGGCAGTTCCAACGGCAGGGAGGATTCATCCATCGGAGTAGCGATCCCCTCCTTGTAATAAATCGGGAAAGGTTCCCCCCAGTAACGCTGGCGGGAGAAGATGGCGTCACGCAGCCGGTAGTTGATTTTGCGGCGGCCGATGCCGTGCGACTCGACATAATCGATGGCGGCGGGGATGGCCTCTTTGACGCTGAGTCCGTTGAGGAAACCGCTGTTGCACATAATGCCTTCCTTGGCATCAAAACTCTGTTCGCTCACGTCACAGCCCTCGATCAGGGGGATGACGGGCAGGTTGAAATGCCGGGCGAAAGCATAGTCACGGCTGTCGTGCGCCGGCACCGCCATAATCGCACCCGTACCGTAGCCGGAGAGGACATAGTCGGAAATCCAGACGGGCACCTTGTCACCGGTCAGCGGATTGACGGCATAAGAGCCGGAAAAAACGCCGCTTACCTTTTTCGTTTCGGCGATACGCTCACGCTCGGTCTTTTTCTTGACGGCGGCCAGATAGGCGGCAACCGCGTCCGCCTGCTCCGGCGTCGTCAGTTTTTCCACCCATTCACTCTCGGGAGCCAGGACCATAAACGTGACACCGAAGACCGTATCGGCCCGCGTCGTGAAGATGGTCATATCATACTCCGCCTTGCCATTGCTGACTTTGAAAACCATCTCGGCGCCCTGGCTGCGGCCAATCCAGTTGCGCTGCATATCCTTGAGCGAATCCGTCCAGTCTATCTCTTCGAGGTCATCCAGCAGGCGGCCGGCATAAGCGGAGACCCGCAGCAGCCACTGCGTCATCTTCTTCTGTTCCACCGGATAGCCGCCCCGCTCCGAGACGCCGTCCTTCACCTCGTCGTTGGCCAGCACCGTACCCAGGCCGGCGCACCAGTTGACCGTCGTTTCTCCTTGATAAGCTATCCGGTAGTTCATCAGTACTTCGGACTTTTTCTTCGCGTCGAAAGCGAGCCATTCGGAAGCGCTGAAATCCAGCTCCCTGGAACAGGCGGCGTTGACGCTCCGGCTGCCCCCTGCGGCAAAAGCGGCCTCCAGTTCGGTGATGGGACGGGCCTTGTCGCCGTCCTTGTCGTACCAGCTGGCAAACATCTTGAGGAAGGCCCACTGGGTCCACTTGTAATAGGCCGGATCACAGGTCCGCACCTCGCGGGACCAGTCATAACTGAAACCGATGCGGTCCATCTGGCTCCGATACCGGTTGATATTGTTTTCCGTCGTCACGGCCGGATGCTGTCCGGTCTGGATGGCATACTGCTCGGCGGGCAGGCCAAATGCGTCATAGCCCATCGGATGCAGGACGTTGTAGCCGCACAGGCGTTTGTAACGCGCAAAAATGTCGCTGGCTATATATCCCAGCGGATGCCCGACGTGCAGTCCAGCTCCCGAAGGATAAGGGAACATATCCAGGACATAATACTTGGGCTTGGAAGCATCCGTCTGCGCCTTGAAGGTCTCGTTGGCAGCCCACCAGGCCTGCCATTTCTTTTCAATTTCTTTGAAATTATATTCCATATCTCTGCATTATTTTCTTTTCAGTCTGAATTCGATGGGTATCGTCAGCGACGAACGTACCTTTTTGCCGTGGTGACGCGCCGGCCGCCACTTCGGAGAAATCTCCACCACATCCAACGCCGCCTGGTCCAGGCGATGGTCGGAAGAACGCACGACGCTCACCGAAGTCACGCTGCCATCTTTTTCCACGATAAAATTAACCTGTACCATCCCCTGCACCCCTTCATCGATGGCATCCTGGGGATATTTTATATAACGATACACCCACTCCTCCATAAAACGGTCAATCTTGGGGGAATTGAGGAACATCGGCGGGATATCACAGTCATAATACCCATAAACCGTATCCTCCTGCTGCAGGACGGGATCCTCCGCCGGCTCTACAAAATCGATGGAAGCCGCATTGGCCGCCTGGTCCCGGACGAAATTGTAGATAAACTCAAGTTGCAGTTCCATATAGTCCCAGTCGAGCAGTTCCGGCGTATCCCGGGGGGTATTGTGCTGGGGGTACTGCCCCGTCGTAAAAAGCACGGAAGGGATTTCCTTGGCATAAAAGGCCCGGTGGTCGGATGGATAAGGCTCCTGGGTTGTCAGGACAGGCTTGACCGGCTGGAGTCCGCGCGAGGTCAGACCCACGGCCCGGTTAAGGTCTTGATTGGAAGCGGTATAGGCGTAAAAACCTTGACTGCCGTAACCCAGGATATCCAGATTGACCATAAAATCTATATCCTTCACATAGGAAAAACTCCGGTTCAAAAAATACCAGGAGCCGGCGAAGGATTCGCCCGAAGCGCCAAACGCAATCAGAAGGATACTCTTGGGAAAAGCCCCCCGGGTCTCGGAAATATGGCGGGCGAGAGACAGCAGGGAAGCCAGTCCGGAAGCATTGCCGTTGGCGCCGGGATAGACGACATCCATACGTTCGCCGTCCCGGGTCATTTCATAATGTCCCAAACCGTCCATACGGGCGCCGATGACGATATATCGGTTGCGCAAGCGCTCGTCCGATCCGGGTATGATGCCCATCACATTGCAGGAAAGCAGGGTATCCGCCTCTCCCTTGATGCCGAACAAATCTCCCGAAGCGGACGAGATCATCTCCACTCCGGCCTTCTCCATCTCGGCAAACACATACGCCGCCACATCTTTCTCCCCGTCAGATCCTGCCTTGCGGCCCCGAAAAGCCGGAGAACAGATATAGGAGACGTCCGCCTTCAACTGGCTGACCTGACGGGAATCGTACAAATCCTCATAGGAGGCACCATCCCGGTACTGCGCCTTAATGAAAGGGGACGCAGCCAGGATAAACACACAACTAAGCAAAAAACGCCTCATCTCTGGTCGTTGATGAGAACCCAAGCCTCCGCCGGCAGCAGTGCCTTGAATTTTGACAAAAACGCGAGGGCGTCATCCGCCTTGTCCGTCGAATAGACGCTGGTCAGGTACAATCCGCTGCCCAGGTGCAAGGTTTGGGCGCCCGAAAAGCCGTCCGACAGACTCCTGGATGTAAACTTCCTGACATTTTCCGGCTCCCTGAACGTCCCTGCAATCACATAGAACAACGCATCCGCCTCTGCACAACCCTTGAATTGGGAGAGTGAACGCATATATAAATTACCGGCTTTTTCTTTGAGGACTGCTATCTGGACCGCATCGCCCTGTCCGGGTGCCGCCCCGTCAGGATTTTGTCCGGCTGCGGACAGCGTATCCGGAAGAGACTGCCGTTCGAGACGCATCTTCTCCGCCTGAAGCAGACTGTCCCGCTTCGAAGCCAGCGCCGCCAGTTCTTCACCGGTCGGACGACCGGCCATCCTGCGAAGGAAATCGCAGGAGGAAACAGAGACGGCAATGACAAAGATAATGCAGACCGGAACAATCCGGCCTGCAAACCTTTCCATTTCCGATAACGGAGATATCTTACTGGGCGTTCTTGAGGAACTCATCATACTTTTTATATCCCGTCATATACTTCTCGTCATCAGAAGCAAAACGGTAGTAGATGTTCTTGAGGTACTCCGCAACACCGCTTTGGAGTTTGGCGTTGTCCGCGGACATCTCGAAAGCCTTCTCAAAAGGCTCGATGGCCTTCTTGATGGTTTCTTCATATTTCTTCACCAACTCATCATACTCCTTGTAGGCGCTCATCGGAAGGTCGGAAGCCTTCTGTGCGTATTCGATGGCCCGGTCATAGTACAGAAGCCCCTCGCCCACATAGCCATAGACAAATTTCGGGTCCACCTCGGACGCCTTGCGATAGCAGGCGACCGCCTCGTCATCCTCCTTGAGTTCCTTATAAATGTCACCCTCGGTGGAATAAAGCGAAGCGTTGTTGGGGTCGTTGGCCTTGGCCTTGTCGAGCAGGATGAAAATCTCCTTGGGGTCTTCACCGGAATTGCGGTAGTTGTTGATCAGCCCGATGATAATGGCCTGGCTGGAAGGGAATTTCTCAAAACCCTCTTTCAGATAGGCACGCTGCTCATCCTTCTTGTTTTCCCGACCGGCAATCTCGGACAGGAAGGCATAGACCTTGCCGTCTTCATCGTAGAAATTGTTCGCGATACATTTGTTGAAGCAACGTTTCGCCGCTTCCAGGTCATTGCTCTGATAGGCCAGCAGGCCGGCGTTGCTCATACTGGCGCCGTCAAAGGTGGCAAAGGGAGGCATCGCGGACGCATCGGCCGCTTTCTCAAAATATTCGCTGGCTTTCTTGGTGTCACCCAAGTTGTACTGATAAAAGGCCTGCTCGCTGAATTTGGCGGAAATCGTCTTGATGCCTTCTGTTATATCCTTGGTCTTTTTGGCCTTCTCATCCAGGGCATAGGCCTTGGCATAGGCCTCCAACGCCTTTTCAAGCGGATTTTCGACGGCAAAGGCCGTCGGGACGACCATCGCCAGGACATTGTCGCGATAGTAATAATCAAACGCGGCATACGAATCTTTCTGATACGCGTTGCCGCCCAGCGTCACCGTTTCCGAAGAAGCGGGCTGCTTGCCTTCCATCAGCAGATTGACCTGCTCACGGGGCGTACGGACCATACCGTTGCCCAGAGAAGCGTCGAAGACTTTCTGATACTCCTTCGCGAGCTTCACCCAGGTGTCCGGATTGGAAGCCTTCTTCGGATTTTCGGTGTTGGCTACCGCCTTTTCAACATTTTTGCTGAGTTTGGCAAAGTCCTGTGCCTGCATCGGGGCCTGCATCATAAAGATGGCAGCGGCCAATAAGATCAAGGTCTTTTTCATAATTATAAGATTAAAGTTTTATTCCTTTGTTTCCGTCGCGGCAGCACCTTCCTGCAAAGTCTGTTCCTCGGAAGCCTGTTCATCCACGCCGGGTTCTTCCTCTTCCTTGGGAACGACGGTGACGGAGGCGATGCTGTCGGTATCCCGCAGGTTGATCAGCTTGACACCCTGAGTCGCGCGGCCAGCCTCGCGGATATCGCTGACGGACATACGGATGGTCAGACCGGAATGCGTGATAATCATCAGGTCGTTCTCTTCCGTCACATTGGCCAACGCGACGACTTTTCCGGTCTTCTCCGTGATGTTCAGCGTCTTGACGCCTTTGCTGCCCCGACTGGTCAGACGATATTCTTCGAAGGAGGTACGCTTGCCGAATCCGTGTTCGCTGACGACAAGGGCGGTATGCGCCGACGCATCCTCGGCATTCGGATTATAGCAGACGATGCTGACGACTTCGTTGCCCTCTTCGAGGCTGATACCCCGGACACCGGAAGCCGTACGGCCCATCGCACGGGCGTCGGACTCCTCGAAACGGACACAGCGGCCTTCGCGGGCGGCCAGGAAAATCTGGCTCTCGCCATCGGTCAGTTCGGCGGACAGCAGTTCGTCTCCCTCGCGGATGGTCAGGGCGATGATACCCTTGGAACGGACATTGGCGTAGGCGGAAAGGGCGGTCTTCTTGATGATACCCTTGCGCGAGCAGAGGATGACATAGTTGGACGCGCCGAGCTCCGCATCTTTCAGGTCTTTTACCGAAAGATAAGTACGCACGCTGTCTCCCTCCTCGATATTGACGACGTTCTGGATCGGACGGCCCTTGTAGGCGCGGTTGCCTTCGGGCAGCTGATAGACTTTGATGGCGTAGCACTTGCCCATCGCGGTAAAGAGCAGCAGGGTAGAGTGCATATGGGCCACGAAAATATGCTCGATGAAGTCTTCGTCGCGGGTTCCGCTGCCCTTCATTCCGACACCGCCCCGGTTCTGGGTGCGGTACTCGGCGAGGCTGGTACGCTTGATATAGCCCATATGGGAGATGGTGATGACCACATCCTCGGCGGCGTAGAAGTCCTCGGGGTTGAATTCGCCCTCGTCGGGAACGATAAGCGTACGGCGGGGGTCGGCATATTTCTCTTTGATTTCGAGCGTCTCCTGCTTGATGATTTCCATCTGACGGGCTTCGCTGCCCAGGATGTCCAAGTAATCGGCGACAGCCTTGGCCAATTCGTCGTATTCCGCCTGGAGTTTCTCCCTTTCGAGTCCGGCCAGGGCCCGCAGACGCATTTCCACGATGGCCTGGGCCTGCAGGTCGGAGAAGGAGAAGCGTTCCATCAGGTTGGCCTTGGCGTCATCCACCGTCTGGCTGGCCCGGATGATGGCGATCACCTCATCAATGAAATCGATGGCCTTGAGCAGACCTTCGAGGATATGGATACGGGCCTGGGCTTTCTTGAGGCGGAACTGCGTACGACGGATAATCACTTCGTGACGGTGATCCACGAAACTGGCAATCAGGTCGTGCAGATTGAGCGTGCGCGGGCGTCCCTTGACGATGGCCACGTTGTTGATGGAAAAACTCGACTGGAGCGGACTGAGTTTGTAGAGCATATTGAGCACCACTCCGCTGTTGGCCCCTTTCTTGAGGCGGATGGAAATTTCCACGCCTTTGCGGCTGGAGAAATCGTTGATTTCGGCGATGCCTTCAATCTTGCCGTCCTTGGACAGGTCGGCAATCTTCTTGATCATCTCCATCTTGTTCACCATATAGGGGACCTCGGTCACGACAATGGTCTCGATGCCGTTGGGCGCCGTCTGGATTTCCGCCTTGGAACGGACGACGACCCGGCCGCGGCCGGTCTCATAAGCGTCCTTGATGCCCTGGGAGCCGCGGATAATGCCGCCTGTCGGGAAATCGGGGCCCTTGATATATTCCATCAGCCCGGCCGCATCAATTTCGGGATTGTCCACGTAGGCACAAATGGCATCGCAGCACTCACCGAGGTTGTGGGGAGCCATATTGGTCGCCATACCCACGGCGATACCGGAAGAGCCGTTCAACAGCAGAAGGGGAATCTTGGTCGGGAGGACGGTCGGCTCATCGAAGCGTTCGTCGAAATTCTTGACCATATCGACCGTATCCTCGTACAGGTCGGCAAGCGCCTCCGCAGAAATCCGCTCCAGCTTGGCCTCGGTATAACGCATAGCCGCGGCAGGATAACCGTCCATCGAGCCGAAGTTGCCTTGTCCTTTCACGAGGGGATAACGCAGGTTCCAGTTCTGGGCCAGACGGACCATCGTGTCATAGATACTGGAGTCGCCGTGCGGGTGGAACTTACCCATCACCTCGCCGACGATGGCCGCCGACTTCATCGTAGCGGCCGAAGAATTCAGCCCCAGCCGGTCCATTCCGAACAGGACGCGGCGCTGTACGGGTTTCATTCCGTCCCGGACATCGGGAAGCGCCCTGGCGACGATGACGGACATCGAATAATCGATGTACGCCGTACGCATCTGCTGTTCGATGTTAACCCGCTCAATCCTGCCCTGTGGGACTTCTTCCATTTCTTCCGCCTCTTCCGCCGGATTCTGTCCCGTCAAATCTTCGTTGTTGTCCATATTTATCTTTTTCTTTTGCCCCGCACGAAAAGGCCATTTATCTTCAAAATCGATTTAAAGGCTATTTCCGGGCGATTTGAGCCATTTTCACAATACGCAAAGATACGAAAAAGAAAAGAAATTAAAAAATCTAAGTATCTTTGCAACGCTAATATATGCCCGAAATGAAACGAGTGATTAATTTCTTCTTCCTTCTCTTTTCCTTCAATCTCGCGATGCAGGCCGAAAACGAAGCCGCGAACACCTATCTTTATGCCCACAAAGACGGCCAGGACCTGTATTTGGACATCTATGAACCGGCCGACAGCACGACTTTCGCCAGTATAGACGACAGCACGAGAGTACGCAAGCCGACCATCCTCTTCGTCTTCGGCGGCGGCTTCATCAGCGGCGAACGGGACAACGTGTTCTATCTGCCCTGGTTTGAAAAGCTCCGCAGCGACGGCTACCGGGTCGTATCCATCGATTACCGCCTCGGGCTCAAGGGAGTGAAGAAAATGGGCATCGCCCAGCGCGACCTGCTGGACAAAGCCATCCATATGGCCGTGGAAGACTTGTTCGACAGCATCCTCTTCCTCCGAGACAATGCCGGCGACCTGGGCGTGGACGTCAACAACCTGGTCCTGGCCGGTTCGTCGGCCGGTGCCATCACCGTCCTCCAGGCGGACTACGAACTTTGCAACCGGACCTCCTGTGCGCAGGTGCTGCCGGAAGACCTGCACTTTGCCGGCATTATGTCCTTCTCCGGAGCGATATATTCCACCAAAGGGCTGCTGAAATACGAAAATTCAGCCCCCGCCCCCACCCTCTTCCTGCACGGGACGGCCGACAAACTGGTCAACTACGACCAGATTAAATGGATGAACATCGGATTCTTCGGAAGCAAACGCATCGTCGAGCGCTTCGACAAGTTCGGCTACCCTTACACCATCGTCCGCTTCAAGGACCACGGACACGAAATCGCCTCCTCGATGGGATACACGGTGGAAATCCAGAAAGAATTCCTGATGACGGAAGTGCTTCGCAAAGTCCGCAGGGTCATCGACCTGACCGTGTCCGACCCCCGCATCGAAGCGCCCGAGAAATGGAAAAAAGGCCCCGAAGAGTTATACAAATAACTGGCGGAATCGCCCGCCCTACTCAATGACAGGACGGATGGAGTAGCCGAGGTAGCGGTAGGCGTTGGTGTCCCACTTGAAAGAGACCGTTTTTCCGAATTGGGTAAGCACATAGGCCTGGCCGAGCTGGGGATTGGAGCCGTTGAGATGGGAGGACCAGTAATAGCCATACATATTTCTTAGGCTGACCCCATCCAAAGACCCCTGCTCTCCGGCAGCGGGAAGGAAAAGGACGGAAGAACAGGACGAAGACTTGCTGCGCACCTCAGCCCCCTTGACATCTCCGTGGGTCACCCAAGTAAAATCACAATCCTTGCTCAAGGCTAGCAACTCGGCGGGAAGCGGCATGCGCCAGTCGCCGCCAAGTTCGACGTGGGCGGCATCATCCTCCGGATCAAGAACCAACTTGCCGTCCGGCGGAAGTTCGCTGTCGGCATCCCAGTAGTCCGTCTTGTCGGCGGCGCAATACTTCTTGAAGGCATAGTTCCCGCTGACCCGGCGGCTGCCGAGCCACTTATAATTGGGCCACTGACACTTATGCGTCGCAGGAGTGGTGTCGCCCCAAGTATACAGATTGCCATAGCCGTCTTCCGAGGCGGCGCCCAAGTTGCGGTCGGCCCAGAAAATCTCGTACTGCGTACCGTCTTCGCGACGGGCGAAAGTCAGCAGCCGCACGGCGCCGGCCGGCACGGATGCCGTCGGAGCCAGGGTCGTGAAATGAACCTCCTCGCTGTACACATCCCCGCCAAAGGCATGGCATTTCATTTTGCAAGCATAAGACACGCCCGGCTCGACATAAGGGTCAGCCGTATAAGTTCCATCGCTCTGCAACACGGCATCGACGCTCCGCCATCCGCTCTCGGGCGTTCCCTCCGCGCCATAGATAAAGGTTAGCGAGTAGTCATAGGGCAACTCTTGAATTCCAATCACGGCCGTCCCATGGAAGGTAGCGCAGGTGTACTGCACGTCGGTCGCCGGCAACGCCGTCAGTTCGGCCCGGATGTCTGGGGTACGGAAATGCACTTTCTCGCTGACAAAGCCGATGTAATGGACACTGGCCCTGGCAAAATACCAGTAGTCGGTTGATGGCTTCAGCCCTTGCGTCAAGCGGGAAAGACTTCCGTCCTCAGCCAGGCTGACCCGGTCCCTGTTTCCGCCATTACCGTTCACCATATCCTCCACCGACAGGGACGCATCATCTGTCCAATAAAACCAATAGACGGCGGTCGGGTCGGGTCGGCAGTCCAGCACGGGGACAGCCCGCAAGGTGGCCCTATCTTCGCATACGTCAGTAGGTTCCATTCCGCTGAATGTCACTTTCACATCCAAAGTCGTGAAACTGCTCACCTCGCCATAGAATCGCCTGTTGGCGCCGCCGCTAAAGAAGATATAAGGTTTGAAATAATAGGTTGTGCCGACCGCAAGGTCGCCGAGGACAAGGGAGAAAGTGCCATCATCACCAAGGGTTGCCCCCTCGGCGTCCGCTCTGTTCTCGCGCACTTTGGCCTCGTCGGTAGAAACATAGAAACCAACATAGCGGTCTACGCCCTCGTCGTTCTGCAAAGATAATTTCGCTTTGAGGGTCGCCGATCTTTCCAGGATGTCGGCAGCCGTCCCGTCCGTGAGTTCCGCCAGCAGTTCAAGCGTCTTGAAAGCGACGGGGTCTCCCTGGTATTTCTTGCCGTCCACCTGGGCATAGGCCGTGACGGTGTAATCCGCATTATCGGTCAGGTTGAACCTCGTCCAGGCCTCAAAACTGCCGTCGGTCCCCAATTCGGCAGGAACCTCGTACGTCCAGCCCCAAGGCGTGACCTCAAACCAGACACGGTCCGCCCGGGTGACGCTGAGTTTGCCCTTCAAAAGCGCCGAGTTGGCCCTCACTTCCGCAGGAGCAAGAGTCTGCAGGGTAATCGCCGGGGTCGAGAACTCCTTCACGGTGTCGTAGAAAAGTTGTCCCAAAACGGTGGCTACGGCCATAAATCGATAGCGGGTGTCAGGAGTCAGTTCGGTCAGGGTCGCTTGGTAGAGATTGTCGCCGTCAAGCGTCGGCACAACTTCCGTTCCGGTAGTCGTCAGGTCGGCATACGGATGCTCCGGGTCGTACGGAGCATAGTAGAATTTGACGACACGCTCGTACTGCGGATCGGTGTCCGCCGTAAAGGTAACGCTGAGCGTCGCCCCGAATTCCGAAACATTCTTCGCCGTCGCGCCCTCGCCGAACTGGCCGTTGACGCTCAAGGTGGAGAAATCGCAACGCTCGCTTTCGAAATTCTTGCCGGCTACCGTAGCGCATGCCTTGTAGGCGTAAGACCATTGAAGATTCAACCCGGTCAAGCGATAGGAGAAGGTGCTGTCGGAAGCCATCTCGCAGGGAATCTTGGTCTCTCCGCTCCCATCGAAACGATTGAACAGGAAGTACACCTCGGGCGTAAATGAAGCGATGGTATTCATCTTCAGTTTGCCGTTCAAGGTTACGGCATATTCGGAGACATCCGTCGCCCCTGTCGCTTGCGGCTCGACACGCAGGGCGGGAGTCTTGAAGGATTTCGCATCGCCCGCAATACTGTAATCAGAGTCTGCGACCAGCGTACGATACCAGTACTGGGTATTCGGGTCCAGACCATCGGCTTCAATGGTAAAATAACCGTCCTCGGCATCCCGTCCCGTTCCCGGGAAAGAGCGTACTTTGTCTTGATAATACAAGAAATCCCATTCGGCGGTGGCGATTTGGATACTATACGGAGCTCCTTCCAACCGAGGGTTGGCGTAGCCCGAGAGCACGGCGGAAATCTCCGTCAGGGAGACCACTTCGCCCGTCTCGGATGTAGAACGGGGCTGCTTGCCCGTCTTGAACGAGCGGACTTCGCCTTCGAACCACCTTTCACCTCCGCCAGACAACGAAAAGCCCAGGCAGACAGCCTTGAAGTAGTAGGTCGTATTGGGCGTAAGGTCTCTCAATTGGCAATAGAAACTCTGATCTCGGCTGATGCGAAAATCATAAATATGCTCCGTCGCCCCTTGCGGGAAGGAAGAATCCTTGGAGAGAAGGAACTCCGTCTCGCCGATTTCCCAAGACTGTCCGTCCAGCGTTGCTACCGGGTCCCCGTCGCCCGTGACGCCAACGAGTCTTCCATAGAGGGTAGCGGAGTTGTAACTGACTCCCTGCGCCTCGTCCGTCGCGATGAGAGATACCGTCGCCGGCTGGTCTCCGCCTCCGGGTTGGTCTCCGCCTGGCTGGTCTCCGCCGCCCTGCTGACCTTGACCTTCGTCATCAGACCCACCGGACTGGCTTGAGCCACCGGGATTAACGATAGTATCTTGCTGCCGGTTTTCCGTGTCTTTGTCGCAGGAAAACAGGAGGACGACAGCCGCGAGGGCTAAAAATAACTTTTTCATGTTGCCGGCTCCCTTATAAGTTTTAGAAGATAAACACGGCCGACACCGTGATGTCGTTCGGTGCGATGAACCACTTGTTTCCGGTCTTGACCGGCGTGAGGAAGCGGGAATCCTCGTACTGGGTGTAATTCTTGTAACCGCCCCATCCGCTGATGCCGAAGTCGAGGTTGAACCACTTGGTAACCAGGACGGAGTAACCGAAGCCCAGGCTGGCACCGACCGCCGAAGCCTCTTCGGGTGTCTTGTGCCAAGGCATACCGCCCACACGGTAATTCTTGAACTGCGCGTCCGCGCCAATCCACCACCCGGCGAAGGCATACCAAGGCCACCATCTTCCACCCATCGCAAAGCCGCGCTGGCTCATCTGGAACTGCCCTTCGACATTCTTGTTGAAGGTCCAGGGATTGTACTTGACCTTGCCCTCGATGGTCCAGTGGCGGTCCACCTCATACTGAGCCTCCAGGTTGATGGTGCCAAGGGCAAACCAGGAAAGGATATTGGTCGCGAGCGCAAAACTGCGGTAATCTTTCTCGAAACGCTCTTTCTTGCCGTCCGGAACATATTCGGAAGCTTTCTTCCAATGGTCTCCGCCGAAATTGTAGGCGACACCGAGGTTGATGGCGGAAGCAAATCCAAAGCCTTCGTGTTTGCCGAGGGTATTGCTCTTGAGGCAATAGAGGCGTCCGTCCGCATAGAGGTCGAACTCGTCATCGAGGCGGTAGTTGAGCAGGAGACCGGCACCGGATGCGAGACCGTTGGAGAATTTGGCGCCCGTGACCTTGTTGGCACGGAGGAATCCGCTGTGGACGTAAGGAATGAGGTCGAACTTACGCTCGGGATTGGGGCCGATGAAGGTGTTCAGCACATTCCACATCAAATCTGCGTGGAGATAGCCGATGGACAGCTGGCTCTTGTACATCTGATGGCCCGCCACGGTACCGACCGTCGTGCTGACTCCGGCACGGGGACTGTCCAGCCACTCGGCAAGGTTGCCGGCCTGATAACCGATGCGTCCTCCGAAGTGGGGAGAGAACCAGCGGCCGAAATGGAACTCGGCATTGCCGGTCGGAGAGGTGTTGGGGCCGGAAAGCTGTCCGCCCTCGGCAGCCATCATCACACCGCCGGAGAGACCGATGAACCATCCCTCGCGCCAGCCCTTCAGGACATAGCGGTCTTCGGAACCTTCGGTATAGGACTGCCAGTAATTCTTTGTGATGTCATAACTGAGACCGGCAAAGAGGGACGTGATGACCGGCAGAACATTGGGCTGGCGGACAAAACGGCCGCTCATCGTCGTGAAACGCAGGTCAGCAAAGATTTTGAGGCGGTCGGCCAGACGGACATTGTTCAACAGACCGACACCATAGGCAAACTCACGCTTGTAGGAAGTGCTGTTGGTATAGAAGCCCTGGGTAAACCCGAAGTGCGAATAAGGAACGACACTCCAGATACGGTCCTGTTTGTATCCGCCGAAGGTATTGGTCGCTTCCCAGAGGAAGTCGGCGTGCAGATAATAGAATTTGTTCTTGAATTGGTACTCTCCGAACTGGTTGGGCTGCCCGGTGACACCCTGGCGGGCCTGTTTGACCGTCTCGGTCAAAGAAGCGCCGAGGATGCCGATGCGGTTTCCGAAGTACGGTGAATACCACTTGCCGATATTGACATCGAAACCGAAACTGGCGCCGATTTCCGCGGAACTCTTCAGTTCGCCGAGCATATTGGTACCCACGGCGACAGTGGCGAAGATGTTGTCGAAGAAACGGTTGGCGAGATAGGGAGGACGATTGTCCTTCTTGCCGGACTGGGTGTCCGCCGCCTTCTTGGTCCGCTCCAAAGTGGCGATACGATTCGCCGTACGGAAACCGGTAACGCCGAGATTGTAGGTAAGTCCGGCACTGAGGCTTGCCTCGAAGGCTTTGTCAGTCGTTTTTCCGATGGATTCGCCCTTCAGGGAATACAAGCGCAGGTCGGCGAAGGCCGTCAGGGCAGGCAGGATGTTGAAATTGTTGAGCAAACCGACACCGGCCGCAAACTCGCGGTGACGGTTGGTGCCGTAGTACGTCGTAAACTGACCGGTGTGGACGTAAGGTATCAGCTCGTACACCCGATATTCATCGTAACCGATGATGGTGTTGAACATATTCCACAGCACATCGGCGTGCACATAACCGAACTGATAGCGGTTGGCGTACATCTGCGAGCCCATATAGTTGCGGGCGACGGGGCTCATACCGGTACGGGGCGCATCCGTCCAGTTTCCGATGGAACCGCGCTGATAACCGATACGGCCGGCGAACTGCGGAGACAGCCACTTTCCGAGGGTGAGGTCGGCAGACCAGCCGAGGTCTCCGTTGAATCCACGGGCGGCACCGCCGTCCAGCATCAGGGTCACGCCGCCGGCCAGACTGACAAACCAGTTGTCACGGAACTCGTTGAGCGCATAGGCGTAACGGTTGGAGGTCTCCTTATAGGAATCCCACCAGTTCTTGCCCAAATCGTAACTGACACCGGCAAGGGCTGTGATGTCCACACCGTTTCCGGCCGTCGAACGAATCAGACGGCGACGGATCAGATTGGCTTTCAAGTCAACGAAAGCGTGCAGACGGTTGGACAGACGGAAGGTGTTGATCAAACCATACCCCATTGCATACTCCTGCTTGTAGGTCTTCCCTGTGGACAGGTAGCCCTGGATGACGCCGAACTGGTAATAAGGAATGATATTCCAGATACGGTTGAAGTCGTAGGGCGCAAAGGTATTGTTGAGATTCCACATAAAATCCGTATGGACGTAGAAATACTTGTTCTCCAGTTTGTAGCGGTCTTCCTTGGCCCAGACGGTGCGCGTCGGGGTCAAGACGCCGCGGTTGTCGCGCACATATTCCGTCATCGAAGCGCCCTGCACACCGAGACGGACCGCGAACTGGGGAGAAAGCCATTTTCCGACGTTCACATCGACGGCCGGCGTGAAACCGGCAGTGTTGATCTGCTGCTCAAAGAGCATATTGACACCTCCGGCGACACTGATGAAGACATTGTCCCAGAGTTTGTTGTCCAGATAAGGGCCCGCACCGGTCGAGATTTTGACCTTGAGCGGGTTCTTGTACCCCGTCTTGCGATATTGCGCCGCGCTGGTCCAGTTGCCGACGCCGCCGATATTATAGGTGAGTCCGGCGAGAGCCGTTCCCTTGTAACCGAAAGCCCGGCCGCGTCCCAGCATATTGGCATTGAGCACCGTCGCCCGCAAATCGAGGAAGGCCCCCAGTTCGGAAGTGATGCGGAAGGAGTTGATGAGACCGACACCGGCGGCAAAACCTCCTGCATACAGTTTGTTCTGCGGGGTATTGACATTGTAGAAGCCGGTATGATAATACGGAATCAGCGACCAGATGCGTTGATAGTGATAAGGATAAATCAAATTGGTCAGATCCCAGAGGACATCGGCGTGGAAATAATCCATATTGGCTTTCAGCTGATAGGCGTCCTGCCCTTTCAAGGTGCCGGGAGTCGTTCCGATAACGGCACGGGGGGCGTTCAGCCACTCGGAAATCGAACCGCCCTGATAGCCCAGACGGACACCGAAATCGGGAGTAAACCACTTGCCGATGGCAATGTCATAGGTCGGCGTGGGAATAAAGTTGAGACCCTGGAGAAAGCCTTCCTCGAAGAGAAGGTTGACACCTCCGGAAACCATTACGAAGATATTGTCCTTCCACCGTCCGAAAACCGGCTCGCGGACTGCGGTGGAATCGGAATGGCTCTTGAAATAATTGACCTTGCCCAGATCCACGGTCGCGCCGGCCATCGCATTGAGGGCGATGTCCGAGCCGGGACCCTGACGGCGGGTCAGCGTATTGTCGAGGAAGGAGGTACGCACATCGAGGAAGAGATGCGTCCGCTTGCCGACTTTGAAATCGTTGATGAGACCGAAGCCCATCACGTAGGAACGCTTGTAAGACTGTCCCTTCTCGGGCAGGAAGACGCGCATCACGCCCATATGAGTATAAGGAATCAGGCTCCAGACGCTGTAGCGGTCATAGTGGAAAGTGTTGGTCGCATCCCAGAGGAAGTCCGCGTGAAGATAACCGTAGTTGAAGGCATTGACATAATAAGACTTGCCGTTCTTGTCGGTGACGTAGCCGACATTCATACTCGGACGGGCCTCGGCTGAGCGAATCTTGTGGTTGTATCCCTGATAACCCAGTCGGACTGCCGTCCAGGGGGTGAACCATTTACCGAAGGAAAAGTCCAGTGAAGGGGTGACGCCGGCAGGTCCCAGTTTGCTTCCCGGCTCGAACAGCAGGCTGCCGCCCGCGCCGAAGGAAAGGAACCAGTTGTTTTTCATCGCGGAGACCACATAGGGGGCATCTCCCGTCGGCGTGCGGTCTTCGTAGAGGAACTCGAAGGAGGAGGACTCGGGGAAATCGCGGCGGCCGATATTGTAAGCGACACCGGCGAAGAGCGTCCCGGCAAAGCCGTAACCGCGGTCTTTCCCCAGCAATTCTCCCTTGGCCGCCATCGCACGGGCGTCGATATGCAGGTCGAGTTTTTCGATAAGTTTGATGTCAGCCAGCAGACCCACACCGGCGCCCATTCCGTTGAGTTTGGTGCTGACTCCGACCGGACGGGTATTGAAATAACCCATATGGATATAGGGAGCCAGGGCGAAAGGACGCTTGCCGGAGGCGATGAAAGAATTGACGACATCCCACATCAACTCCGCGTGAAGGTAGCTGTAATCCATCTTGTTGAGATACATCGCCCGTCCTTGGTACATACCGGCGATGTTGGACATACCCGGACGGGCGGATTTCACCCACTCGGACAAAAGACCGCCCTGATAGCCGATACGACCGCCGAAATAGGGCGAAAACCATTTTCCAAGGGACACATCGAAGGAACCGGTGGCCCTGCCGTTGAAACCGGGCGCTTCGTTCCCTTCAGAAAGAACGGACACACCTCCCATCAGGGCGATGTACATATTGTCGAAGAAAGGATTGTGAACCAATGCCTTGTCTCCGCTCCGGCCCACATCCGCCGTCCACCAGCTCTTGGCGATGTTGTAGGTAAGACCGGCATTGGCCGTTGTCTGAAGGGCACCGCCGGTATAAGGGCGCTTGACGGAACGGCCGTTGATAAAGGAGGTCCGCAAATCGACGAAGATGCTGAAAGCATCGTTGATCCGGAAATTGTTGATGATGCCGAGACCGGCGGCAAATTCCCGCTTGTAGGGATTGTCCGTAATATCCCGGGCGTTGAAGACACCCATATGGATATAAGGTATGAACTCATAGATGCGGTCGCGGGAATAGGAAGAAACCGTATTGGAAAAATTCCAAAGGAAATCCGTGTGGACGTAGCCGTAGCGCAGGGACAACTCGTTGGTCATCTTTCCCTTGAAATCAACAGGAGCCGTCAGGCGATGGCGCGGTTCCTTGACATATTCGGAAAGGATACCGCCTTGATAACCTGCACGGAAGCCGAACCAGGGGGAGAACCACTTGCCGAGGGTAAAATCGAAATCCCCTTTCACGCGGCCGTTGAAGAAGGGTTGATTGTCTTCCGTGAGGACGGAGATACCGCCTGCGCCGCTGATAAAGAAATTGTCCCAAAGGGCATTGACTTTATATTGTTTCTCCTGTGCAAGCGCGGCGGTCGCGGAGAGGAGCAAGGTCGTTGCCAGAATGGAGCGTTGTATGTTTTTCAATAGTTTCATCTGCATATTCTTCTTAGAGCTCAAAGACATCATCCTGTGCATTCAAATTGTATGTCTTGATCAAGACGGAAATCTCGGGGTCCATATTGCCCCGGTTCTTGTAGGTGGGGTCTTGCCGGCAGGCATCCAGATAACATTGGACGGCATTTTTGTTGTCGCCCTGACGGGAATAGACCAAAGCCAGCAGATAATTCACATCCGCCGTCTTCGGAAGAGTTTCCAAAATGCCCACGGCGCTGAGGTTGCGGTCGAGCGCCACATAGCAGACAGCCAGGTTATAGTCATCGGGATAATTGCGCAGTATCTCCAGAGCCTGGGTGTAATCACGGTCCTTGAGATATTCCAATCCTTTTTTATACATCGTATCCAGTTCGGTCGTCACGACAGTATCTTTCACCATACCCTTGCGGTGCAGATGGAAGTTGAAGTTGACGGTACGGAGCTTGGGATAAAGATTCTCCTTGACATAATTATAATAAGGTTCGCGTTTGAGCCGCGCTTCACGCGCATCCCAGTCAGCAATCGGCGCGATTTCCTGTGCATAGACCGCCTTGTTGTCGTCGGTCAGGGTGGAATCCTTGAAGATGAGCTCGTTCAGGTAGGGCCAGTTTTCGGCCTGGGAACGGGAACGGAAGCGAATCTTCATTATCGCGCGCTCCTTGTGGATGTTGCCATATTCGTCCACGGAGAAACCGCGGTTGGCATTGAGCGAATCCACGATATGGCTCATATAATTGTTGAAATAGCCCGAGACGGACTGGGAACGTTTGCGGGACAGCTGGTCATTGGCCAGACGGGTACCCTCAGGCGAACAGTGGGCCGTCACGACGACACTGTCCAAATCGAAATCCTGGCTCTGGAGCACATTGTAGATGGTCTTGCGAATCTGCTGAATCTCCTCGGCATTCCGGCCCATCCGGGGATCCACTTCGTATTGTCCGACCTTGAAATCAACGTTGAAAGAGGTATTCGCCTCGGCGCGGCGATAGATGATTTTATGCAGATAACGGTCCTGCTGACGGAACAACTGGCCGGCCGAGCTGATGTTGTATTCCAGGGAATCGGTACGGGGCACGCGATAAATCCGCTTGCCGTTGTTGTCATAGATATTGCCGGCGACGTAAATCAGCGCTTTCTTGAGTTTGGGACGGGTCGTGATGGTCTCGACATAGCCACAGACGAAATTGCCGTCTTCGGAACGGATGACCGAATCGATGCGGACGCCGTCCATATCTATCGGATTACGCAGGACGCCGGCGCGGTCTTTTTTGCGGCGAAGCCCCTTCAGCGCGCAGCGGTTGCTGTAATGGTCGATGGCTTCCTGGTCGGTCACGGAGTACCAGTTGGAGAGCTCTTCGACGACCTTCGTGGAGTCCTCCGCGGTATAGACATAGGTGGAATCGTATTTGAGGTTGTAGATTTCCGGCATATTGCGCTCCACGAACACTTCCAGGGTGTGGCCGCCTTTGTATTTGCCGGAATCGGCGATTTCCTTCATCAGCTTGTCATAGAGTTCGTAACCGCGCAACTGGCGGATGCGGAAGACTTCGCCGGTGATGACGATTTTTTCCAGATAGGAAGAGTCGAGGATTTCCCCATTGTCGGCGACCAGATAAAGTTCGGGAGTCAGATGCATCTGCCACTGGTTGTCCAGCATCACGGACGGGACGACGACTTCGAAGCCCAGGTCCACCTTGCCGTGCCTTTCGGCGACCCTTTTGAATCGGACGGTAATCGTGGCGGCTTCCAGGACTTCCGTTGCTACCATCTCGCCGGTTTCATCATCGAGAATGGCGTTCATCAGCACCATATCATTCCCCTCTTCATCCTTGACGATAATCGTCTCCGGACGCTTGACAGTATCAAGTTCGGAGGGTTTTGAATTTTCTTCACTGGGCAGGCGCAATTCCACCTCATCCGTACGATGCGCCAATTTGGATGCCTTGTTGGAGGTACTGCAACTAAATGCAAATACAATGAAAGCCAAGGCGTTTATAATCAAAAAAACTCGTTTCATGGCTATAGCCAATTAGACATATAACCCGCGAAGTTACGAATTTTTTTCAAATATCAATAAAAAAGTTATTTTATACAAAAACGGGAACGCCGTCTCAGACCTGACGGAAGGCGATACAGGCATTGTGGCCGCCGAAGCCGAGGGAATTGGAGAGACCGAGGGTGAGCGGCGCCTTGCGGGCGACAAGCGGCGTATAGTCGAGGTCGCAGTCCGGGTCGGGGTTGTCCAGGCCGATGGTCGGAGGAACGATACCCTCCCGGAGCGACAGGATGGTGGCGATGGCCTCGACCGCGCCGGCGGCGCCGAGCAGGTGTCCGGTCATCGACTTGGTCGAGTTGATATGCGCCTTGTACGCGTCGTCGCCGAGCGCCAGCTTGTAGGACTTGGTCTCCGCCGGATCGTTCAGACCGGTGCCGGTGCCGTGCGCGTTGATGTGCAGGACGTCGTCGGGACGATAATCCGCCTCCGTCAGGCACTGGCGGATGGCCTCCGCCTGGGTCAGGCCGGTCGGATTGGGAGCGGCCACGTGGTAGGCGTCGCAGGTGTGCCCGTAGCCGACGACCTCTGCGAAAATCTGCGCGCCCCGCGCCTTGGCGTGCTCATATTCTTCCAGGACCAGCGCACCGGCGCCTTCTCCCATCACGAAGCCGCTGCGGTTGACGTGGAAAGGCAGGCAGGCATATTTCGGATCGTCCACACGGGAAAGGGCACGGGCGTTGGCGAAAGCCGCGATGCCCATCGGAATGAGCGGCGCCTCGGAACCGCCCGCGATGATGGCATCCACACAGCCGTGCTGGATGGACCTGTAGGCCTCTCCCAGGGAGATGGTCGAAGTCGCACAGGCTGCGACGACAGTCAGGTTGGGACCGCAGGCGTTGTTGCGGATGGCGATGTTGCCGCCTGCGATGTTGGCAATCATCTTCGTGATGAAAGTCGGGGAAATCATCTTGGCGCCCGCCGTGTACATCTTGACGGATTCGGTATATTGCTGGAAAAAACCGCCCACACCGCTGCCCATATACACGCCCAGGCGGAAAGGATCGATATTGCCGCCGTCCTCCCCGTCCCGGGCCGCCTTCAGTCCGCTCATCCGCAGGGCCTCTTCCGCAGCGATGGTTGCCAGAATGGTGAAACGGTCCTGCTTGCGGACATAGGGCAAATCCAGGCCGAGGGCCACGGGATCGAAATCCTTCAGTTCCGCCGCCACCTTGGCCGGCAGGTCTTCCGTCGGAAATCCCTTGATAAAATCGATGCCGCAGACGCCGGCTTTCAGGCTGCTCCAAAAGGTCTCGACATCATTGCCGACGGGCGTTACGGCCCCGAGGCCGGTCACGACGACTCGTTTATTCATAATCGTTTAATATCAAATATTTATAACAATTCTGTATGACAGCCCTGCGCCTCTGCCGCTGCAAAGGTACGATAAAGTTTTCAATTGGCAAGAGGGGTGGCAGGAGGGTATGTAAAGGAATCAGCGACGGCTTTCGCGGCGGCGCTGCTTGCGGCGCTCCTTGGAAGCCTGGCGGAGACGATAGGTGGAACGGACCATCGTCTCGTCCAAAAACACATTCCGGGCCGCCAGCAAATCCAGGATGGCGCAGACCAGCGGGAAGACCGCGGGCAGCAGATAGACCATCTGCCCGGGGGCGCGGAAGAAATCCACGGCCACCAGGACCTGCACGCCGGTAAATATCAGCGCCGAGACCACGCAGAGCCGCAACTGGAGCATCCGGTACTTGAAAGTGAAGAGCGCCGCCAGTACCGATGCGAGGGCCGCCAAGACCAGGTACAGATACAAGGGTTTCTCACAGAAACCGACATATTCCACGGCTCCGTCCGGCCCGAGGATGCGGGCGATGTCCACCCAGAACAGGGACAGGGTCAAGGCTGCCGCGAGAGCGAGAAAAAGGGTCTGAATTCTTTGCCACATAAGCACAAGTTTTGAGAACGCCTGCAAAATTACGGTTTTTTCCCGTTCCGGGACATTTTTTCGGGAAAAATTGCGAACTTTGGGGAAAACTTGCCAGCCTCACGGCTTAAAACGACATTCCTATGCGCATCCCTGAGTCCGAACTCATCATCAATCCCGACGGCAGCGTCTTCCACCTGCACCTGCGTCCGGAAGAACTGGCCCGCGACATCATACTCGTCGGCGACCCCGGCCGCGTCGAAAAGGTCACCGGCTTTTTCGACCGTATCGAAAGTACCCGCGCCAGCCGCGAGTTCGTCTCCGCCACCGGATATTACCGGGGCAAGCGCATCACGGTCCTGTCCACCGGCATCGGCACGGACAATATCGACATCGTGATGACGGAACTGGACGCCCTGGCAAACATAGATTTCGCCACGCGCGAAGCGAAAGCGGTCCCGACGCAGCTCAACATCCTGCGCATCGGAACCTGCGGCGCCGTCCAGCCCGACATTCCGCTGGGCGCCTTCGTCTTTTCGGAAATCTCCATCGGCTGTGACGGCCTGCTGAACTGGTATGAGGGCCGCGAACGGGTGGCGCTGGCCGGCTATGAGGCGGCTTTCAAGGAGCATTGCGGCTGGCAGGAGCGGCTGTCCTCTCCCTATTTCGTCAAGGCCGGCGCCGGGATGACGGAGCGCTTCCGTACGGAAGAGGAGGGGGAAAAGGTCTTTATGGGAATGACGGTTTCCGCACCGGGTTTCTACGGTCCGCAGGGACGCAGCGTCAGGCTGGGCCTGGCGATGTCCGGAATGCTCGAAAAGTGGGAAAGTTTCACCCGTGACGGGCACCGTATCACCAACATCGAGATGGAAAGTTCCGCCATCGCCGGACTGGGCGCCTTGATGGGGCACAATGTCGGCACCATCTGCTGCGTCATCGCCAACCGGCACCGCAAGGAGGCCAATCCCGATTACAAGGACCGCGTCAGCGCGCTCATCCGTTTCGCCCTCGACCGGCTGTAAGCGGCCCCCACCGGCTTTCCGGAACGAAAAAGGCCGCCCGAAAGCGACCCTTTGAGTCGGGAAGAGGCGACTCGAACGCCCGACCCCCACGTCCCGAACGTGGTGCGCT
>CADBLM010000138.1 GCA_902795445.1 uncultured Bacteroidia bacterium | reverse complement strand
TGCCGGGATGCAGGTCATACAAGGCCTGGGCGAGGTCCTTGCGCAGACCGCCGGGACGTCCTTTCCAGGTATCGGCCGGGAACAGGGATACGTGTTCGAGGTCCACGGTTGTGCGGTCCCCGGTGAGGAAAATCCGGAGCAGGGACTTGTCAAGGGTCGTATCGGGGGTGAGCGTCAGTTCGTATTTTTTCCATCCGGCTCCGGAAACGGAAAGGTCGGCCTGGCAGAGAAAATGGTTCTCGCCCATCGAGGCAGGATTGACGAGTTCCACACGCAGGGTGGATTTTCCGCCGTCCGGAACGCGGGCCCATACGCTGAAAGCATACTTCTCACCCGCCCGCACGCCGATACCGAAAAATCCCTCGTTGTCGAGCCCCGTCCATTTGTGGGGATGCCCGGGGTCGGACAGGCGCACATAATGGGGATTGCGACCGAAGGGCCCGTCCTCACGGACTTCCACCTTGCCGAAGGCCTTCCAGCCCTGGAGAGGGTCGCAGGGAAATTCGAACGAACGGTTCTTGATCAGTTCGGCATAGAGGCCGCCGTCGGCTGCGTAGTTGATGTCTTCAAAGAAAATACCGTATTGGGTGGGCTGTATGGCAGCACCGGGCTTCTTGAGGTCGATATCGAAGACCGGGCCGGCCCAAAGACACAGGGAGGCCGGCAAAGCCACAAATAAGGTTATCAGTTTTCGCATTATCTATTAAATATTTATAATACGTGGCAAATTTAATGAAAAATCTTTATATTTGCGTGGTCGATTTTACATCAAAGGTGGAAAAATGAGCAAAGCAAGTGAATTTTTGAGCAGATGGCGGATGGCCTTAGGAATGACATCCGTCCTTCTTTTACTGCCAGTCTTATTGCAGGCCAATCCCATCGACCGCTATGTCCAGTACAGAATTGATGTCAACAACGGACTCCCGTGCAGTTTCGTGGACGACGTACTGGTGGATTCGGACGGCTTTCTCTGGATAGCCACATCCGGCGGCGGGCTCTGCCGCTACGACGGCTACGACCTCATCACGTTCAACACGTTTTCGCCGACGCCACTGAAAAGCAATTTTGTCCGCAGCCTGGCGGAAGACCGTTTCCATCGTCTCTGGATTGCCTCGGAAGGCGGCATCGACGTGCTTGACCTGAAGACGCTCAAGCCGGCATTCGACCGCTGTCCCTTTCCCCTTTCCGCAGATTCCCCCCTCTGCTCCCACCTCGTCATCGACGCGCAGGGAGCCGTCTGGACCAAGAACGGCTATACGCTGTACCGGCTGGCGTTGGACGACGAGGGCCGTCCGGAACAAATCAGAAGCCTGAGCCACAAGTCTTTCAACGTCGTCAACATCGTTTTCAAAGATGTGGACGAAAATGGTTCCGTCTGGATTGAAATGGACAACCGGCTGCACTGCGTCGCTCCCGACACGGACGGGAAAAGCCTGAAAGCCATCCCCGCCATCCCCTCCCTCGTCTTCCCCGAAAATACCTACATCTCCGATTTCGACAATTCGGACGGAACGCTATGGATATCGACTGAGAACGGACTGTACCGTCTGGAACGCGACAACGGAATCTGGAAACGATACACGACCACTTCGTCTCCCAACTCCCTGACCCAGGATTTCGTCACCTCCCTGTCCCGGACGGCGGACGGTGCGCTGATCGCCTCTACACTCCGGGGCCTGAACGCCTATATGCCGGTCACGGACAATTTCACCCGCATCGGCACGGATATCGTCAACTGTGCAAAACCCCACAACGACTCGTTCCTGGTCGCGACGGAAAACCGGGGACTGATCGTCTATTCCCCCGCCCGCATCGCCATCACCAACGTGAGCCATATTGACGGGGTGCCCGCGTCCCTGGCTCCGGGCGCCGTCAACGCCATCCATCAGGAACAAAGCGGACGTCTGTGGGTGGGCAGCGTCGAAGGAGGCCTGAGCATCCGCGACAACGGAAAGACGGAGTTCCGCCATCTCACCCGGGAGTCGGGCGGGCTCTGCCACAACAGCGTCAGCGTCCTTTCGGAAGACGACAAAGGGAATATGTATGTCGGCACCTGGGGCGGAGGAATCGACCGGCTTTCACGGGGTCCCCGGCCTTACGTGGCCGAACATCTCCCCCGGAACGCCGATGCGTCCATCGATTTCATCGGAGCGATGGAATATGACTCCGCCAACGATTTGCTTTGGATAGGAAGCAATCAAGGAATCTTTACCTGGCAACCGTCCAAACGGCGTTATTCGCACGCCGCGGATACGCCCGCGACCGGATGCCTGGGTTCGCTCATCGACTCCTCCGGCCATCTATGGATGGGATGTATGGAAGGATTGTACGTATTTGACCTGAAAAAAGCCGAAGCGGACGGACATTTCCCCTATGTCCACTACCGGGAACAAGGCGGCGGACAGCCGCTGAAACTGGAGAAAATCTGCTGCCTGCTGGAGTACGACGACAGCGTATTCTACCTCGGCAGCAACGGAGGCGGACTGATACGCGCAGCCCGGCAAAAAGACGGCTCCCTGCGTTTCACCCAGTTGACCTCCGCCCAAGGCCTGTCCAGCGACAGCGTCCGCGGGCTCTGTAAAGATGAAAACGGGAACATCTGGGCGAGCACGGAAAACGGGCTCAATTGCTTGGATGTCACCAGCGGAAAAATTTCGACCTTTTCACGGGAAGACGGACTGGCCAGCAGCCGCTTCCATTGGAACAACGCCTGCCACGGAACGGACGGAGAATTGTATTTCGGACACGAAAACGGATTCAGCCAGTTGTCCTCTTCCCGGATCCAGCAGCGTGCCAAGCCGCTTTCGATGCGCTTCGCCGGCATCAGTTATTCCGGGCACACCGACTTCAACCCTTCCCCCGAGAGAATGGATTTACACGAAAAAGACCGGGATATCCGCCTGCGTTTTTCCGCGCTGGACGCAGACGTCCGTTCCTCCGTCACCTACCTTTATAAGATGGAAGGCTTCGACCGGGAATGGCTGAAACTGAAGGAGGGAGAACGGGAAGCCGTTTACTCTTCCCTCCCGGGAAAGAACTACACCTTCCGCGTCAAGGCCATCGACCGGTACGGTTCCGACATTCCGGAGTTGTCGCTTCCCATTCACGTCCGACCCTATTTTTATCATACGGCCTCCTTCGCCCTGCTGATGATTCTGGTCCTCTACGGCATCATTTATCTGTATATGCTGCTGCGGATGCGCTATCTCAAGCAGGCCCGGGAACGCCTGGAAAAGGCCGTGGAAGAAAGGACGGAAGAACTGTCGTCGGCCAACCGCATCCTCCGCCGGCAGAACGAAGAACTGGCTTCGCGGAAAATCCTGCTGTCTCCCGAATTCAACGGAGGAGAACAGGAGGAACACTTCATGGAAAAGGTGCTGGATACGCTGAAAAAAACCTACAAAGACCCGGAACTGGATGTGGAAACTTTCTGCCGGGCGATGGGAATGAGCAAAACGATGCTCAACACCAAAATGCAGCAGACGGTCAAACAATCCCCCGCACAATTCATCCGCACGTTCCGCCTGTCCGTCGCCAAGGAAATGCTGGAAAACGGGACCCGGAAGAACATTTCGGAAATCGCATACGACGTGGGATTCAACGACCCGAAGTACTTCACCCGCTGTTTTTCCAAAGAATACGGAGTCACTCCCAGCACGGCGGCCGTAAAGAATTGAAAAGTCCAAAAATCCACCATTTCCGTTTTTTTGTACACTTTAAGGAAAAAGGCGTTCTCTACCTTTGCAAGTAGAAAACTGCCACTTAATGATAAACAAAAAAACGACAACCATCCTCCTGGCCATCCTGCTGCCCTTGATGTCCTGCGCCAACCCCGGATTCAATCCGGCCGAACCTCCGGCACACGACCCTGCCGCCATCCAATGCGACGGCATCTGGTATCTGTTCTCGACCGGCAACGGCGTGAGCATTTTCTCCTCTCCGGACCGGACGAACTGGACTTTCGCCGGCTCCGTCTTCCGGGAAGCGCCGAAGTGGGCCGTAGAGACCGTACCCGGATTCACGGGCCATATCTGGGCCCCCGACATTTCCTTCCACGACGGAAAATACTACCTTTACTATTCCTGTTCCTCCTTCGGCAAGAATGACAGCGCCATCGGCGTCGCCACCAACACGACGCTGGACCCCCGGTCGCCCGACTACCAATGGGAGGACCACGGATGCATCGTCCGTTCGGTCGGAGGCCGCGACCTGTGGAACGCCATCGACCCCAACCTTTTCGTCGAAGAGGACGGCACGCCCTGGCTGTCCTTCGGCTCGTTCTGGGGCGGCATCAAACTCGTCAAGCTGGACCGGAGCCTGACCCGCATTTCGGACGACCAGGTCTGGTATCCGCTCTGCCGCCGTCCGGAAGGTACGGCGGAGGACACCTCCGAGACGGACGATGCTATCCGCAAAGACGAAAGAGGCGCTGATTTCAACCCCGGAAACGGAGCGGTCGAAGCGCCTTTCATCATCCGCCACGGGGGCTGGTACTACCTGTTGGTCAGTTTCGACCTGTGCTGCCGCGGCCCCAAGAGCACCTACAAGGTGGTCGTCGGACGCAGCAAAAAGATTACCGGACCTTATGTGGACAGGAACGGCACGCCGCTGCTTGAGGGCGGCGGAAGCGTCGTCATTTCCGGCAACGGACAATATCCCGGCGTCGGACACTGCGCCGTCGCGTCCGACCGGGAAGGCCAATGGCTGTTTTTCCACGGCTACGACAAAAAAAACAACTACCACGCTCACCTGCTCGTCCGTCCGCTCACCTGGAGCGAGGACGGATGGCCCGAGGCGAAACTATAAACCAGAACTATTATAAACCCATCACTAATCAACAACACAATGAAAGCCAAGATTTTTATGCTTAGCGCCCTGGGCGCGACAGTCTTAGCCCTCGTTGGATGTGCCGGACTTGAGCCTTACACCATCAATGCGCCGGCCGATCTCGCGGACAAGATTGCCGAGTATCAGGCCGAGAAGGAAGCCGGGAAAAAGCTCCCGGATGGCGCTGAAGAAATCGACATCACGACCAAGACGGTCGGCGACGTCGGCAACACATCGGGCTGGTTTACCGCCTTCAGCCAGGACTTCACCGTCCCGGCCGGCAAGAAACTGGTCCTCCAATTCGAGAATTACGGTAGCGGAACGGAAAACTACCACAACTGGAACCTCTATGTAACAACCCCTTACAGCCGTGGAACGGATGGTTACGCAGAGTACTTCGCCCTGCGTGCCGACAACTACGGCTGGGGCGGTGCGCAGGATCCCGCCATCGGTACCGATGTGTACAGCGCCGAACGCATCGTCTCGACGAAAGACGGCAAAACAATGGCCGAAATCACCTGGGACTGGGCGGATTTCCGCGAGAAACTCAACGGAGCCAAGGTCACGCTCACCATCGACCACGCCAGCGAAGGAACAGCGTATGTCACGGCTGAGGCCACAGCCACAGACGGGACCGTCTATGGCGAGACCTACAACCACCCCGTCTCCTTCGTGGATGACGTCAACGTCTTTTTGGTAGCGGACCACTCGCACCAGAATATGACCCTTGCTTATATCATGGCCTCCGACTATCCCGTCATTCCGGACTCCGAGCCGGCCAAGGTGACCGTCACAGGCCATCCGACCGCCATCGCGTTCGATGCCGAGACCAAAGACTTCTGGGGCAACGCCACCGCCACCGTTTCCTTCGAGGACGGCTCTTCGATGAACATTTCCAAGGACGACCTCAACATCATCGTCCCGGACATCACGACGCCGGGCACCAAGATCGTCGTCGTCACCTACTCCAAGACCAAGAAAGGCCAGACTGCCTCCAAAGCGGCGGCCGGCGCCTACACGGTCGAACTCGTCGCCAATCTGACCGACTTCAAGGTCAGTTCCCCCCTCACCTACACCACTTATTATTATCTGAACAACACGGCGCTGGAGCTCCAGACCTACGGCCTGGCCCTCGAAGCCACGTTCGGCAGCGGCAGCAAAGCCGCCGTCGCGCTGAACGACCCGTCCCTGAGCATCTCTTCCATCGCACTCAAGGAAGGAGCCCAGGACATCACCTTCTCCTACAAGCCCGGCAGCGAGGCCAAGACCTGCTCGCAGAGCATCACCTTGGTGAAAGGTACCGAAGATGTGGGTCTGTCCGACCTCAGCAGCGCTTTCCTGACGGCCCAGAGCACCATCGTCGCCGTACCCGTCGGTGAGAGCAAATCCATCAACTTTGCCGCTTACAGCGCCGGTGCGGAGAATTATCACGCTCCGTCCGCCATTATTCGCAAGACGACCCTGGCTGATGGCGAGAAAGAGTACGCCATCTGCCGCCTGGACAACTTCGGCTGGCTCAACGGAGACTTCGACAATCAGAAAATTGCAGCGGCCGATATGGCTTCCGACTGGAACTGGGATCTCTTCAAGAAGATGATCAACTACTCCCTCTACACGCTGACCGTCACCAACAACGGCTCTGATGCCGCCGGCGGTGTCAAGGTCCGTTTCGATATCACCTGGCCCAACGGGGACACCCATTTCCAGGAGTACACGATCCGTCCCGCCGACTACAGCGACATCGGTTTCTGTCTCACGGTGGATCACTGCTACCTCGTCATCAAATAAACTTAAGCCTGTATCTATATGAAACACACTTTATCTATATTCGCACTCTGCGGAATGCTCGCCACCGTACCGGCCGCGCTCTCCGTGCAAGGCGGCTATTCCGCCTATGCGCAGGGCAACGTCACGGCCACCGGTACCGTCGTCGATGAGAACGGCGAGCCTATGATCGGTGTCGGTGTCGTCATCAAAGGCACGACGACCGGTACTTCCGCCGACCTGGACGGCAACTTCTCGATGAGCGCTCCCGCCGGAGCCGTCCTGGAGTTCATCTCCGTCGGCTTCGAGACCCTCGAAGCGACGGTTCCCGCCAACGGAAAACTCGGCACCCTCACGATGAAGACCGAAAACAACCTGCTCGACCAGGTCGTGGTCGTCGGTTACGGTTCGCAGAAGAAAGTGGACCTGACCGGTTCGGTCGCCATCGTGGACGCGGACGAGCTCAAGAAAGTTTCCAACTCCAACATTTCCACGATGCTCGAAGGTAAGATTGCCGGCGTGCAGATTACCTCCGACGGCCAGCCGGGCGCCGACCCCGCCGTCCGCATCCGCGGTATCGGCAGTTTCGGCGACACGAGCCCGCTGTATGTCATCGACGGCGTGCCGATGGGTACGTCCATCCGTGACTTCTCCCCGAACGACATCGAGACCATCCAGGTGCTCAAGGACGCTTCCGCGGCCGCCATCTACGGTTCCCGCGCCGCCAACGGCGTCGTCATCATCACGACCAAGAGCGGCAAGAAGAACCAGCGTGTCAAGGTCGAATACCGGGGGTACGGCGGTGTGGACTTCATCCGCAAGGGCGTCTATGATGTGATGGATTCCGCCGAGTACGGCAATTACATCCGTCAGTCCTACGCCAACAGCGGCCTGGGCGACAAGGTCCCCGCCGGCTATGTGGTCGGAAGTTCCTCCTACCTCGACCCGTCCACCAACAATACCGACTGGTTCAAGGAGATGTTCAAGCCGGGCGTCCGCCACAACCACAACATCAACCTCTCCGGCGGCGGTCAGAACAACACGTTCAACGTAGCCCTCGACTACTTCAGCCAGAAAGGCACCCTCGTCGGCGCCGGCCCCAACTTCGACCGTTTCACGGCCCGCGTCAACAACACCCTTGACATCGCCTTCGTCAAACTGCGCACGGGCATCGTCTATTCCCACAGCGACCAGGACAATATGTCGGCTTCCAACGCCAACGAATACGTCCAGGGTCTGTACGGTACGCAGTATCCGATTATGGCGACGGCCCTGTTTATGCCTCCGACCATCAAGTCCTACGACGCCACGACCTGGTTCCTCGACCGCGTGGTCGGCGCCGCTTCGGACTATACCTATGACGCCTACGGCTTCGGCACCTACTACGATACCGTCCACGGTGACATCCGTATCGCCAACCCGCTGCTCTACAACTCGCTCATCCAGCGCAAATCCTCCGTGGACCGCGTGGTGGCGACGGGCAGCCTGACCCTCGACCTCTTCGGTATGTGCGGGGCGAAATTCGAGAATCACAAGTTCGATTACAACCTCAACCTCTCCTACAGCCGTTCCTACGTCAAGGACTTCACCTTCCTGCCGGCCTTCATCCTCTCCAACGCCAACTACCTGGCCAAGAGCAACGAGCGCATCACGGAAGGTTACCGCAACTACTCCGACTTCCTCGTGGAGAACTTCCTGACCTACGACGGGAAATTCGGCGGAGACCACCACCTCAACGCGGTGGCCGGTATGACCTTCGAGCGGGAAAAATACCACACCCTCTCCGGCTGGGGTAACAATATGCCCGAGCCTTACTTCCTCCAGGTGGGCAACGCCCTGGAGCGCGACGCGACCTCCTACGAGAGCGAGCACGTCCTCGCTTCCGTCATCGGTCGTATCAACTACGACTACGCCGAGCGCTACCTCTTCCAGGCCACGGTCCGTTACGACGGCAGTTCCCGTCTGAGCGTCAACCGCTGGGAATGGTTCCCTTCCGCCTCCGTCGGCTGGCGTATCGACAAGGAGCCCTTCTTTGACGTGGACCACCAGATGTTCAGCCTCCTGAAAATCCGTGCGAGCTACGGTATCCTCGGCAACGAGAACATCGGCGACTACGCCTTTATGGATACGATGGCCCGCAACAATTACACCTACAGCTTCGGCAACAACAAGGTGACCGGTTCCTCCATCTCCAACTACGTCAACGAGAAGATCCGTTGGGAGAAGAAGAAATCCCTGGATGTCGGTATCGACTACTCGATGTTCGCCGGCGCTCTCGAAATCAATGTGGACTACTACCGCAACACCTCCGAGGACCTGTTGTACGCCGTTCCCGTTCCGGCCGAAGCCGGCGCGACCAACACCACCGTGACGATGAACGCCGCCACGATGGTCAACTCCGGTCTTGAAATCGCCGCTTCCTACAGCAACTACAAGAACGAATTCAAGTACAGCATCTCCGGCAACGTCACCTTCCCCAAGAACGTCGTCACCTCCCTCGGTATGGGCTCCACCTCCCGCGACGACGCGATGTGCCGCACCGTGGTCGGCGAGGAAGTCGGCCGCTTCTACGGCTATGTTTATGAAGGCATCTTCCAGAGCCAGTACGAAGTGGACCACCACATCAACGACGCCGGCAACTTCGTCTATCAGGACGGTGCCCATCCCGGCGACGTGGCCTACAAGGACCTCAACAACGACGGTCAGATCACGGCCGACGACCGCACCTTCCTCGGCAGCGGCATGCCGAAGGTCCAGTTCGGTCTGAGCGCCCGCTTCGAGTGGAAAGGCATCGACCTGACCATCTCCACCTTCGGCGCCGCAGGTCACAAACTGGTGGACTACGTGGACCAGGCCCTGCACAGTTCCTACGGCATCACCAACAAGAGCCGCGACCTCGTCAACGCCTGGACGCCTTCCAACAGAAACACGACGGTTCCCCGCGTAGCCAATACGGCGGACGGAACGAACAGCAACGACAACTTCTCTTCCCGCTTCCTCCAGAACGGCGCCTATTGGAAAATCGCCAACGTGGAACTCGGCTACAACTTCCCCGAGAAGTGGTTTGAGAACATCTTCATCAGCGGCGTCCGCGTCTATCTGTCAGGACAGAACCTGGCGACCATCACTGCTTACAAAGGCTACAACATCGACTTTGCAGGCGGCGTATTCACCCCGGGCTTCAACTACTGCTCCTACCCCGCACCGCTTACCGTGATGGGAGGACTGAACATTTCCTTCTAAGATGATGTCACTAATGAAAATGCAATGTATTATGAAAAAGATAACGACGATATTCTCAGTCGCGTTGGTGCTCGGCTCGCTGGTATCTTGTGACAAGTACCTCTCCGTCAAGAACATCAACAACCAGTCGACGCTCGACTTCGGCAAGACCGAAGCCGAAATCCAGGAAGCCGTCATCGCCTGCTACAACCGCATCCGTCTGGAGGGTACTTTCGCCCGCGTCGGATATATGCACGACGTCGTGCGCGGTGACGAGGCCTGGAATGCCCAGAATGCCTGGTACCTGCCGGCCGACCACCTCAACTCCGGCGGCACCATCGAGACCACCGACCTGTGGATCTGGCGTGACTGCTCCCACGTGGTCAACCGCTGCAACTATGTACTGTCCCTGCTGGACAAATCCGGCTCGTCCAAAGACAGTTACAAGTATATGCGCGGCGAAGTGCTCTTCCTCCGCGCCCTGGCCTGGTACACGATGGCTACCTACTACCAGAGCATTCCTCTTTTCACCGATTATTCGCAGTACAGCACGATGGAGACCATCTTCGCTCCGAACGTGTCCATCGACGAAGCGTTCGACCGGATTGAAGAAGACCTCAAGACCGCGATGACCCTGCTTCCCAAACGGGACAAGGGCGGCGAGTGGGCCAAGGGCCGCGCCACCTGCGGAGCCGCCGCCGGCTACTACGCCCGCGCCCTGATGTTCCGCCACAAATTCGATGAAGCCCAGACCGTGCTCAAAGACCTGATGAACGCCCAGGACGGCGGCAACGAACTGTACGGACACTATGAGCTGATGGCCGACTACGGCGCCAACTTCCGGGAAGGCAGCGCCTACGAGAACAATGCCGAGAGCCTCTTCGAAGTCCAGTTTATGGACTACGGCACCGGCGGCAGCGACGAGGAGTGGACGCCCGTGAACATTTCTTCCAACGCCACCCAGGGACACGCCCTCGAGAGCAACTTCGGACCCGGCAGTTTCGGCGGCTGGGGAGACGTCTCGATGTCCAACTGGCTCTACAATCTGTACAAGGCCGAGACCTGCACGGACGGCCGTCTGGATCCCCGCCTCTACTGGACGGCCGCGACCTATGAGCCGGAGTACGCCACGTACACCGACGCCCACACGGCTGCCTATCCCAACGGCGACCCCCGCAAGAATGAGATCTACACGCGGAAAATCACCAGCGACATCGCCGTGCTCGCCACCGTCCGCACCAACAACGACAACGGCGGCATTCCCGTCGCCAAGTGGACCAACGCCCGCACCGGCCTGTACAAGAGTGTCATCACCGGTCTGCACTGCGGTATCAACGTCCGTCTGATGCGCTACTCCGACGTACTGCTCCGCTATGCCGAATGCGTCAACGAGACCGAAGGCCCCGCCAATGCGATTCCCTACATCAATAAGGTGCGCAACCGCGTC